>NZ_JBZVFJ010000039.1:0-26974 GCF_058402725.1 Fundidesulfovibrio sp.
AGCCGCCCGCTCACTTGAGCGGGCGGCTTGCTTTGTTGCTAACAATACTGTTCAATTATCTGGAAATTCTTCAGAACTCCTACGGGCTGCACCTGCCGACAGCCAGGCTCGATCACGCAGTTGCGCCACTCTGCCCTATTCATATTCCGATGAACCAAACAGGCTCGGGGGCAGGCAGACCACTCCCGGTGACAGAACCAGCGGGTGAGTGTATTGTTACCTTGCCAGAGTTGGAAGCGCACGAAACACGGCTCAGAGGCAATCCACCCGGGTGACTTGTCGTGTCTCAATGACCCTCCGGGTTTCTTCGGGCCACTCG
This sequence comes from Fundidesulfovibrio sp., assembly GCF_058402725.1. Classification (NCBI taxonomy): domain Bacteria; kingdom Pseudomonadati; phylum Thermodesulfobacteriota; class Desulfovibrionia; order Desulfovibrionales; family Desulfovibrionaceae; genus Fundidesulfovibrio; species Fundidesulfovibrio sp. The sequence goes on from NZ_JBZVFJ010000039.1 coordinate 320, forward strand.
ATTCTTGAGGGCGGACCCCAGGTTCAGGTTGGAGCCGATCTTCCCTGCGTAGGCCTTCGGAGTTCATTTTGGCCGGTGCGCGCTTGTGGAACCTGACGCTGTACAAACACATTGGCGAAGCGCAGGATGGGCGCGAGCAAGAGGTTAGATCATGAGCGACCTGAAAAAACGCTACGGGCTGCTTGGCCTGGGATTTGCCGCCACGCTTGTGCTGATCGTCCTGGCGTTTCTGGACAAGCCGGACTTGCGCTTGGAGGAGACCCTCACCACGCAGCTGCGCCTGGCTCAGTTGGCGGGGGGCATGCGCGTGGACCTGCGCAAGAACCTGGAGGCCGAAAAGAACGCCCTCCTCTCCAGCAGCAGGGAGCAGGCAGCTTCGTTCGCTCAGGAAGCGACCGCCTCCGCCAACCGTGTGGAGCAGGCGCGCGCGGTTCTGGACGCGGCCTTGCGCAAGGATCCTTCAGGGGCGCTCTTGGAACGCCTTGAGGATTTCAACCGGGGTTGGGCCGAGTTGTCGTCCATCGACAAGGAATTCCTGCCTTTGGTGGTCCAGAAGACCAACACGCTGGCATCCATGCTTTCCTATTCCGAGGGCGTCCAGGCCCTTGACCGGCTGGAGGCATCCCTTGGCGAGGCCTTAGGCATCCAGGGCGGCAAGGATACGGGCATGGCTCTGTCCTGCCTGACGGTCCTGGCTGAAGCAGCCCGTATCCTGGCTCTCCAGGGGCCGCACATTGCCGAGGCGTCGGACGCGCGCATGTCCGAAATCGAGGCCGCTATGAATGCAGGTGCGGCCAAGGCACGGAAGGCCCTTCGGGGGGCTGGGCAAGGGGATTCACTGGAATTGGCGCGGGCTTTGTCACAGGCGAGCACCGACCTTGAAGCTTTTCTGGACGTGAACGTCAGGGTGCTGGAACTTTCCCGCATCAACTCCGACGTGAAGTCCCTGGCGCTCTCCATGCAGCGCAAACAGAACGCGGCCGCAGCCTGCGAGACGGCCCTGGCCGCCATACAGACGCAGTTGGACGACCGCCTCTCCAAGGCCACGCGGTAGCACGACATGTTCCCGGGAGTGTCCTGGTGAGCGGCGCTTCGTCGCGCCATCCGGCACGCATCGGCGCGCCTGGGGTCTTCTGCGCCATCTTGGGGGCAAGCCTCTGGGGGATCTCCTTCGTGGCGCCGCTCCTGATGCCCGGAATTTCGCCCTGGGACGTGTCCCTGGGCCGCTACCTCGTGTTCGGCTCTCTGGCGTCGCTGCTCATGTGGCGGGGCGGCCCTGTGCGTGGTCTTACTCGCTCCCAATGGGCCACGGCCTTTCTTTTCGCCTTCACAGGCTACTACGGCTGCTACACGGTGCTGGTGGCTGCCATCGATCTGGCCGGCGCGGCGTTGCCCACACTGGTGATGGGGCTCACCCCCGTCACCGTGGCCCTTGCCGCCAACCTCAAGACCCGCGAAACCCCTTGGCGGCGCATGGCGCCGCCCCTGTGCGCCATCGGGGCAGGGCTGGCCGCCGTGAACCTGGCCCGGCACGGCCACGGGCTCTCCTCGACGGCTCTGGGCTGGGGCATGGGCGCGAGCCTGGCTGCCCTGGCGCTGCTTACCTTCTACCTGGTGGCCAATCTCCTCTTCCTCAAGCGCCACCCGGAGCTTTCACCGGTTCGCTGGGCCAACGCCGTGGGTTGCGCGGCCTTTGTCTTCTCCCTCTTCGCTCTGCTGGGACGGCTCGTGCTGGTGCGTTCGCTGCCCTGGGAAGGAACCGCCACCACGCCTCTGGCCTATGCCTGCGGGTCTCTGGTGCTTGGGCTGGCGGTCTCCTGGCTGGGCGGTGTGATGTGGAACAAGGCCAACACGCTCCTCCCGGCTGGCGTGGCCGGTCAGGCCATCGTGTTCTGGCCGGTCTCGGGCATCCTCTACGCCTGCATCCTGCAGGGCCAGCTTCCCTCTGCCGTGGAGGCGGCGGGGATGGCCCTGGTCTTCGGGGGCGTGGCTTGGGGCCTCAAGGCAGCAAGCCGGAGTTCCGGCACGGCGGGTTGAGGGCTTCCGCTCAGCCGCGCCGGGGGATAACCGGCACGGTCAGCGCGCAATCTCGCCCCTGGCCGATGTGGAGGCATGCCCGGCAGCGAGGACTGGCTTCATAGGCCGCCGGGAACTGCCCGACCAGGGGATTGCGGGGCTCGAACCAGCGGCCCTGCACCACCAGGCGCAGCCCCTCGCCTTTGCGGAAGAACGTGGCCGAAGGCAGCAGGGCCATGTCCAGCAGAGCGACCTTCCCGCTCGCCAGTGGCAGGGCCCGAAGGTGCGCGTGACCGGGCACGCCAGGCAGCGCAGAGTACGAATCCTCCTCGCGGTGCGAGGTGCGCAGCCAACCGGTGGCCACCCTGTCCAGGCCGAAGCCGTAGGACCCCTCGAAACCCACCGTGCGCCCGCCGGAAAGCTTGTACACCCCCGCGAAGAGGCAGCAGTCATTTGCCCCCTCCAGTTCCAGGTGCAGGCGCAGGCTCATGGGGCCGGTCAGTTCCGTATCCTGCTCGAAGACGTGCTCGAAGACGGCGCGGCCGGACGGCAGGTCCAGGAGCATGGACGAGGGCCGTGTCGAGGGCTCGCCGGAGAGTCTGCCCGAGGCGTCCAGGAAAAGAGGCGTCCAGACCGTGCCGGGCAGCGGCCAGGAGGATTCCCGGCGCACCTCCCGGATGTCGCTCCCGCTTTCACGCACCTCCAGGCGGACGGATGGTGTGTTCAAGATGCCCGTGTCCTCGCCCTTGAGGAACTGGCCGAAAAAGGCCTCCTGGGCTTTTGTGGCGTCTGAGCCGTAGAAGGTGCTCCATTTGCCGCCCCGGTGCGTGTAGAGCCATTTACGGGCCGAAGAGGCGCGCAGGAAGGCACGCAGGGACCCGCCGGAGTGCAGGCAGTGGTCCGAGAAGCTGGCGCAGACCAGCATGGGCACGGTGACGGACTCCAGGTCCGGGGCGTGCTCCTGCCACCACGCGTCGCGCAGGGGGTGTTCCAGCTGGGATTTGCGGGGATTGTCGGCCGTGCGCCCGGCCTTGAGCACCTGCCTGCTCCAGAGCTTCATGAACCCGTCCTCGCGGACCCCGCCGGGATAGGCCAGGTCGCGGTAGAGGTCGCTGAAACCCTCCCAGGGGCAGATGGCCGCGAGCCCCGGCGGGTTGAGCTGGGCCACGCGGTACTGGCTGAGCGCCAGGTAGGAGACACCCAGGAGCCCCACCTTGCCCGTGGACCAGGGCTGCGAAGCGGCCCATGCGATGAGGTCGACGTAGTCGAGGGCTTCGGCGTGGCTGAGCAGCGTGCCCTGACCTTCCGAGTTGCCGAAGCCGCGCAGGTCGCAGTTGACCACGCAGTAGCCCCGGGGGACCCAGAAGGCCGGGTCCGGGGCCTCCCAACTGGTCCAGGCCGAAAAGGCGAAGGGCTCGGGTTGGCGAAAGAGGTGGAAGCGCAGGGGAACCTTGTAGCCGCCTTTCCCGTCGGGCTTGGGCAGATCGTCCTTGCCGTAGGGGTGGGCGCAGAGGATCACCGGACAGGGGCCGTCCGTCTCGGGCCTGAAGACGTTCACGCGCAGGATGGTTCCGTCGCGCATGGCCACGGGAACGTCTCGTTCGAAGCGCACGCCGGTGGGCGGGGGCGTGACGGTCACCCGGGGCCGGAGCATGCGCCGGATGCGGTTGAGGGCGTAGCGGAGCCGTTCGAGTCCGTCGGAGTAGTCCATGGGAGACTCCTAGCGCGGTGGCGAGCCGTTGAGCGTGAACCGGTCGCCGTCCCATAGCGCGTCGGCCAGGAGCCGGTCGCCTTCCCTGCGCAGCCGGCCCAGGGCGACCTGGTTTTCCACGGTCATGGACAGGACCTGCCCGCACTGTTCCGGGGGCACGCCGTGGCCCAGGGCCTTGACGGCGCAGAGCAGGTTCAGGAGGTCGGGCTCCCGGCCGGAGAAGGCGGCCTTGGCGCGCAGGAAGGGCAGCAGCCCTGCAAGGTTTTGAGGCATGTCGGAGAGCGCTTCGACGCGGACCTCGGCATGCAGGGACTGGAGGGCGTTCCCCTCCAGGAGCTTGAGGTCCAGCTCCAACTGCGGGCCGCCCTTGAGCAGCGCCTCGCCCACGGCGCGCAGCTGAGACTCTTCCGGAGCGCCCCGGCCCGAGACCTGGCTCGCCCGCAGGAGGGCGGCGAGGCGTTCCATGGCGGCGGCGTCCAGATTGCGGGCCTCCAGGCTCGCGCGCAGGGGAACGGACCGGCCGCCCTCGGGGGCCAAGGTTCCGGCCAGGGCGAAGAGGTAGTCCAGCGCCTCGCTCCTGGGGAGAAGGCCCACGTCCGCCTGGACATCCCGAAGATGGAGGGATTGCCCTCCGGACTGGACCGCCCGAAACGAACCCGCCTTGAAGGCGTAGGTTCCGGTCCAGAAGCCGGGGCGGGACATTTTCGAATCGAAGGAGAGGCTCAGCCCCTCGAGTTCCGTCCCGGCGTCCTTGTCCCGAAGGCTCAGCCCGGGCGAAGCGAGCGTTCCCGAAACGGCGTCCATGGCGGCGTTCATGACGGCGGAGGCCGTGAGCCCCTGGAAGCGGACGGTGACCTGCCCTCCTGTTTCGTCGGGGAGGGTCTTCTCCAGAGGAGGAACCGTCAAGTCCATGACGGACTTGCGGTCGAAGGCGTAGCGGAGGGTGGCCCGGGTGGCGGAAAGTTCCGGGAGCCGCGCGAAGAAGTCGCGCACGGAGGCGTCCGAGGCGGGGTCCACGGCGAAGCTGACCGCGACAAGCGCAAGGCAGGGGGAGAAGCTCCCGGCGGCCAGGGGCAGAGGGCCGTGGGCGATGTCGTAGGCGACGTCGAAGACGAGGCGGCGGGTCTCCTCAGGCTTGTCGGCGTCTTCGGACAAAGCCAGTTCCTGGCGGTAGACCAGGCGGCTGGAGAAAAGGCCGGCCGAGCGCTCCTTGAGGCTCATGGCCGTCCCCGGCGTGCCCGAGGCGGCCGAGGCCAGGGATTGTTGGACCGCATCCCGGGCCTGGGAGCCCAGATAAAGGAAGGAGCCAAGAAGGATCAGAAGCGCTGCGGCCAGAATGGCCAGAAGAGTACGCATGGATCGCCCTGCCGGTTGACGTGTCGGAACACCTGGGCTTGGCCCATGCGTGGAACCATGCCCCATCCGGGCCGAGAGCGCGAGCGTTTCGTTGCCCGTATGGAAAGGTTCAGGCCGGGCGGTAGGCGAGCAGGAGGTCTCGACCCAGGGGGGTCGCGTCCGCCAGGCGCAGGTTCAGGGCCTTGTCCATCTCGTGGGGCGGGCCACCCGCGAACACGGGCACGCCCTGTTCGTCCCCGAGGATCTTGGGGGCGAGGACGTAGAGGAACTCGTCCATGAGCCCCTGCCGGGCCAGGGAGAGGGCCAGGCGTCCGCCTCCCTCGCAGAGGGTCGAGTGGCAGGCGGCCTCGGCGCGCAGGCGCTCGAAGCCCGCGCCAAGGTCCAGGCGTTCGCCTTCGAAGGGAGGGAGGTCCCACACGCGCACGCCCATGTCGCGCAGGGCCTCGGCCCGGGTGGAGGCGGCATTGGCGGCGTCGGTCCAGAACACGGTCTGCTCCGGGCGTTCGCGCAAAAGCGAGATGGCCGAGCCGGATTCCGGCAGCAGCGAAGTGACCACCACGGCCAGGGGTTGGCGCTCCAGCGGTCGGCCCTCGATGCGCGCCGTGAGCTGGGGGTTGTCCTGGCGCAGGGTTCCGCCGCCCACCACAACGGCGTCCACGCGGGTGCGCAGTTCGTGCACCATGGCGCGCGATTCGGGGCAGCTCACCCAGGCTGCGCGGCCCGAGCGGGCGGCGATGCGACCGTCGAGAGTGGCCGCCATCTTGAGGATGTTGTACGTGCGCGCGGTGAAGCGCCAGACGTTGAAGTCCGCGATGAGGTCCAGGCACTGGCGCTCCAGGACGCCCACGGCGACCTCCACGCCCCGGGAGCGCAGGAAGTCCGCGCCGCCGCCCTCCACATGGGGGTTGGGGTCCAGGCAGCCCACCACCACGCGGGGAACGCCCGCCTCCAGCACGGCCTTGGTGCAGGGCGGCGTGCGGCCGTAGTGGTTGCAGGGCTCCAGGGTGACGTAGAGGGTGCACTGGGCCGGGTCCACGCCCTTGGCGCGGGCGTCGGCCAGGCAGTTCACCTCGGCGTGGGGGCCGCCGCAGCGCTGGTGCCAGCCTTGGGCCACCACGCGGCCCTCGCGCGCGAGCACGGCGCCCACGCAGGGGTTGGGTGCCGTGGTCCCCTTGCCCAGGCGGGCGAGGTCCAGGGCGCGGGCCATGAGGGCCTCATGAGTGTCTGGGCAGGATGTCAAAACCGACTCCGGCTTCGTCGAGCATGTCCTTGGAGAGCTCGTCGGGGTAGCCCTCGGCGTAGTGGATGTGCTGGACGGAGCAGTTGATGAGCATTTTCGTGCAGATGATGCAGGGCTGCGTGGTGCAGTAGATCTCGCAGCCCACGAGGGACACGCCGTGTGTGGCGGCCTGGATGATCACGTTTTGTTCGGCGTGCAGGCCACGGCAAAGCTCGTGGCGCTGTCCCGAGGGGATGCCCAGCTTCTCGCGCAGGCAGCCGATGTCCAGGCAGTGGGCGGTGCCTGCGGGCGCGCCGTTGTAGCCCGTGGCCAGGATGCGCTTGTCCTTGACGGCGATGGCCCCCACGCGGCGGCGCAGGCACGTGGAGCGCTCGGCCACCAGGAAGGCGATGCGCATGAAGTATTCGGGCCAGGGGAGGCGAGGGTCCATTGTGTTCAGCAATACTCCGGTTTCACGAGGTTGCGGTCTCTGGCAAGTTGGAGCAGTCCATCCAGAAATTCCCGAAGGCGCGGGCATTTCCCGGCTGCAAGTTCGGGGTCGAGCTTTCGGAACAGTTCCTTGCCGTTGCTGGTTGGCTTGTACCCTTTTCCCATGCCCTTTTCATAGAGGGCGTCGAGCCTGGATTTGGGCGTTTGGGTGAAGTTGATATCCTCAGGCGCCTTGAGCTTGGGCGGCCAGACTTGGCGTATGGATTGCGGGAAAATGGTTGGGTCGCTGAAGAGCCATGCTTCGAATTCGTGGCAGGCGAAATAGTGGCGGTAGCGCGCGTCCTGGTGCAGGTTCTGCATGTAGTTGCGACCCCATGCCCAGCGGTCCTTGGAGGAACAGACGTCTTTCGGATAGAACGTGGGACCGTAGAGATCCAGGAGCGAGACGACGCCGAGCACGTCTTCCTTGCGCAGGTGGAGAGGAACTTTGACTGGCACGTCCTTGACGAGTTCGGGCCAGCCGTCGAAACGAACGGTTTGCAGGCCCAGCGGCTGGAGGGTGCGTCGGTCCAGCCAGCGTTTGAGGAATTCCTTGATCGCCAGGTTTTCGCTGCGGCCTTCCACGAAGAGGACGAGCCTCATGCGAGGTCCTCCAGTTCGCCGGAGCGAAAGAGCGCACCTAGGGAATAGTGTTTCAGCCAGTCCGAGAGTTGTTCGTTGTCAACCACCTTGAGGTTGGTCTGACCGTCCGTCCAGGAGGCTACGGTGACGGTGGGGTTGAATGGGCCGCAAGCGGTAAGAAACTGGTCCGAGTGGGTGGTGAAGATGATCTGGCTCTTCTTGCTGGCCTCGGCCGCGAACTCCGCGATGATGGGGAACATGGACGGATGCAGCCCGGTCTCGGGCTCGTCGATGGCGATGAGCGGAGCGGGCTCGGGGTTGGCCAGGATGGCCAGCAGATAGAGAAAACGCAGGGTGCCGTCGGAGATGTCCAGGGCAGACTGCTCGCGCTTGAGCGACTTCCAGCGGATACGCAATTGGACGCGCTGGTCGGCCGCCGGAGGGAAAACGAGCTTTTCGTAGTCGTTGCCGAACGCGGCAGACATGGCGGAATCTACGTCGGACTCGAAGGTGCGGTCGGTGGTGTAAAGGGTGTGGAGGACTTGGATGAGATTTGAACTATTGGTTGCAAGACGTTTCTCGAAAGACGCGACTGGTGCCTGCCGGAGGGGAGAAGACCTTCTTGCGTCGATCTGATCGTAAATTGTCCAAGCCGATGCCGCAGCCTTTACAGCTGAACATGAAAGACTTCCTGAAGTAAAAAATCCTTGTGGGATGGCAGACAGTATTGTTTCAACAGCCGACATTGACTCTTCTGTGAAATGAACATCAATGCCATCGTCTTTCTCAAGTATGCCGCCTTTAGCGTCACGTCTGATGATCGACCGGGGTAGTTGGTGAGTGTTTTGGTCAGATGTTCGTTCTATGAGTGTGAATGTCTCGTCGGATATGATATAGGCACCGATCGGATTCAAATTTGATATGGTGAGTGCGTAATGTGCGTCTGTTCGTTCATTTGAATAAAGTATGTTCTCCAAGTGCACGCTGAGTAGGACTTGCGGAGCCGAGCCATCCCACACAATGGATCGGATGCCACCGAGGGTATTGATATGCTGATGGAGTGTTCCTGATGAGGACAACTTATAAAGAGTTAATATGTCGAGCAAATTACTCTTCCCCGACCCGTTCGGCCCAATCACCACGTTCAGCGCTCCCGGTTCCCAGGAGACCTGTTTCAGGGACCGGAATCCCTCCACTTCCAGGCGGTGAATGCGCATAATCCCTCTGTATCCAGGCGGTCTCTCTCTTGGGGTTCGTGAGGCCTACGCGCCCGTTTGTCAAGGACGGCTCCACAACGGCGCGGCCTCGAAATACCGCGAAGCGGGAGGGGATTCCAAAAGGGCGTAGCCATATGGACGGAGGCCTCCCGCACGACCATCCCTCCCTTCGCGTCTGCCCGTCCAGGCCCACACCCAGCCGTGCTTTCCTTCCCCAGCCAAAGCGAAAGGGCCGCCGGTGCGCCCGGCGGCCCTTTGAGGGTTCGTCAACTCCAGCCGGGTCTACCAGGCGAAGAGGGGGTACTTGCTGGCGAAGGCCTTCACCTCGGCCTTGATCTCGGCGAGCTTCGTGGCGTTGTCGCGGGCGGTGACGGCGGCGTCGATCCAGGCGATCACCTTTTCCATCTCCAGTTCGCGCATGCCGCGCGTGGTGAGCGCGGGCGTGCCCAGGCGGATGCCGCTGGTCACGAAGGGCGAGCGGGTCTCGAAGGGCACGGTGTTCTTGTTGGCCGTGATGCCGGCCGCGTCCAGGGCGATCTGGGCGTCCTTGCCGGTCACGTCCTTGTTGGTCAGGTCCACGAGCATCAGGTGGTTGTCCGTGCCGCCCGACACCAGGTTGTAGCCCAGGGCCACCAGGCCTTCGGCCATGACCTTGGCGTTGGTGACCACCTGCTCCTGGTAGGCCTTGAACTCGGGGCGCAGGGCCTCGCCGAAGGCCACGGCCTTGGCCGCGATCACGTGCATGAGCGGTCCGCCCTGGATGCCGGGGAAGATCTGGGAATCGAGCTGTTTGGCCTCGGCCTCGCCCGCCAGGATCAGTCCGCCGCGCGGTCCGCGCAGGGTCTTGTGGGTGGTGGAGGAGGTGAAGTGGGCCTTGCCGATGGGGCTGGGGTGCTGGCCCGCGGCCACCAGGCCCGCGATGTGGGCCATGTCCACGAAGAGCAGCGCGCCCACGGAGTCGGCGATGGCGCGGAAGCGGTCGAAGTCGATGACGCGGGGGTAGGCGCTGGCGCCGGCCACGATCATTTTCGGCTTGTGCTCGGCGGCGAGCTTGGCAAGCTCCTCGTAGTCGATGGTCCCGGTCTCCTTGTCCACGCCGTAGAAGACGACGTTGAAGAAGCGGCCGGAGAAGTTCACGGGGCTGCCGTGGGTCAGGTGTCCGCCGTGGGAGAGGTTCATGCCCAGGATGGTGTCGCCGGGCTTGAGAACGGAGAAGTAGACGGCCATGTTGGCCTGTGAGCCGGAGTGGGGCTGGACGTTGGCGTAGTCGCAGCCGAAGAGGCGCTTCACGCGGTCGCGGGCGAGGTCTTCGGCCACGTCGACGAATTCGCAGCCGCCGTAGTAGCGCTTGTGGGGGTAGCCCTCGGCGTACTTGTGGGTCATCACCGAGCCCTGGGCCTGGCGCACGGCGGCGGAGACGAAGTTCTCGGAGGCGATGAGTTCCAGGCCGCAGACCTGGCGTTCGATCTCGGAGGCGATGGCGGCGGCGATTTCGGGATCGCGGATGAAGATCTCGTCCATGGAAGGCCCTCCTGCTGAAAAAGGTGAACGGACCTGCCGGTCAAGACCCGCGAAGCCCGTTGTGTCGAAAGCTGGAGGCGGGACGCCCCGCGTGGGGCGTCCCGCCGGTCGAACCGGTCTATTCGAAGCGCTTGAAGACCACGCTGGCGTTGGTGCCGCCGAAGCCGAAGGAGTTGTTCATCACGGCCCGGACCTCGCGCTTGCGCGGTGCGCCCGGGGTGTAGTCCAGGTCGCAGTCGGGGTCGGGGGTGGTGTAGTTGATGGTGGGGGGCACCACCTGCTCCAGGATGGACTTGATCGAGAAGACGCTCTCGATGGCCCCGGCAGCGCCGAGGCAGTGGCCGATCATGGACTTGTTGGCCGTGACCGAGAGCTTGTGGGCGTGGCTGCCGAAGACGGTCTTGATGGCCTTGGTCTCGCAGGCGTCGTTCAACTGCGTGGAGGTGCCGTGGGCGTTCACGCTGTCGATCTCCTCGGGCTTGAGGCCCGACTCGCGCAGGGCCGCGCCCATAGCCAGGGCCATGCCCTCGCCGCTCTCGGGGGGGGCGGTCATGTGGAAGGCGTCGCCGGAAGCGCCGAAGCCCACCACCTCCGCCAGGATGCGCGCGCCGCGCGCCTTGGCGAACTCCAGTTCCTCCAGCACAAGGATGCCCGCGCCCTCGCCGATGACGAAGCCGGTGCGGTCCTTGTCGAAGGGGCGCGAGGCGTGCTGGGGATCGTCGTTGCGGGTGGAGAGGGCCTTCAGGGCGTTGAAGCCGGAGACGGCCAGCACGGCGATGGTGGATTCCACCCCGCCGCAGATCATGGCCTTGGAGCGGCCCAGCATGATGTCCGTATAGGCGTAGCCCACGCCGTGCGCGCCGGAGGCGCAGGCCGTGGTGGTGCACACGTTGGGGCCCTTGGCGCCGGTGAAGATGGCCGCCTGGCCTGCGGCCATGTTGGCGATGAGCACCGGGATGAAGAAGGGCGATACCCGCGAGGGGCCGCCGGCCAGCAGCTTTTTGTGCTGCTCCTCGATGGTGGAGAGCCCGCCCATGCCGCAGCCGATGATGGTGCCCACGTGGGGGGCCAGCTCGGGGGTGATGGCGAGGTCCGCGTCCTTGACCGCCATCAGGGACGCGGCGACCGCGTACTGGGCGAACAGGTCGAGGCGTTTGGCCTGCTTGGCGGGGATGAAGGGCGATGGGTCGAACCCTTTGACTTCACAAGCGAACGTGGTGTCGAAGCCTGTGGGGTCGAAGCGGGTGATGGGGCCCGCGCCCGAGACTCCGCCCAGGAGGTTGGTCCAGCTGGTGGCCAGGTCGTTGCCCAGGGGGGTGACGGCGGCCATGCCGGTGACGACGACGCGATGGAGCTTCATGGTCTTTGGCGCCTTGGGAGGAAAGCCGGGCGGCCGGGCGTGAGACCGGCCGCCAAGGCGTATGATGGTGGCAGGCTAGGCCTGCTTGGCCGCCACGTAGTCGATGGCGTCCTGGACCTTGACGATCTTCTGGGCGTCCTCGTCGGCGATTTCCACGCCGAACTCCTCTTCCATGGCCATGATCAGCTCGGTGAGGTCGAGGGAGTCGGCACCCAGATCGTCCACGAACTTGGCTTCGGGCTTGACCTCGTCGGCAGAGACGCCCAACTGGTCAACGATGATTTCCTTAACTTTTTCAGCGACGGACATTCGAGTTCTCCTTGGTGGGGGATGGTTGGCTAGTTCAGCTGCGGTGGAGGCCGCCGTTGACGGCCAGGACCTGCCCGGTGACGTAGGACGCCCCCGGCGAGGCCAGGTAGGACACGGCCGCGGCCACATCCTCGGGCGTGCCCATTTTCTTGAGCGGGATCTGCTGCAGGAAATTTTCCTTCACGGCCTCGGGGAGCACGGCGGTCATGTCGGATTCGATGAATCCGGGGGCCACCGCGTTCACGGTGACGCCGCGCGGGGCCAGCTCCACGGCGGCCGTCTTGGTGAGCCCGATGAGCCCGGCCTTGGCGGCCACGTAGTTGGCCTGGCCCGCGTTGCCCGTCTGGCCCACCACCGAGACGATGTTCACGATGCGCCCGGCGCGCCGTTTCATCATGATCTTGGCGGCTTCGCGCAGACAGGTGAAGGCCCCGGTGAGGTTGACGCCGATCACGCGGTCCCAGTCTTCGTCCTTCATGCGCACGAGCAGGCCGTCCTTGGTGATGCCGGCGTTGTTCACCAGCACGTCCAGGTCCACCTTGCCCTCGATGTGTTCCTTGAAGAAGGCGGGGATGGCCTCGCGGTCGCCCACGTCCAGGCGCAGGGCCTGGGCCTCGCCGCCCTCGGCCATGATGTGGGCCGCCACGGCCTTGGCCTCCTCGGGCTTGGAGACGTAGGTGAGGATCACGGAGAAGCCGTCCTGGGCAAGGCGCTTGGACACGGCCGCGCCGATGCCGCGCGAGCCTCCGGTGACGAGGGCTGTGAGCCGGGGAGGATTTTTCATGGGCTGTCCGGGGTCGAGGTGAGGATTGTTCCTAGCGCAAACGTGTCGCGATGACAAATGTCATTTTCTAGGCGAATTCCAGCAGCGCCGCGGCCCAGGTGAAGCCGCCGCCGAAGGTGGTCATGAGCACGCGCGAGCCCGAGCCCACGCGGCCGTCGGCCAGGGCGTCGGCCAGGGCGATGGGGGCCGAGGCGGCGGCGGTGTTGCCGTAGCGGTCCACGGTGACCATCACCTTGGCCTCGGGGCAGCGCAGGCGCTTGGCCACGCCTTCCATGATGCGCAGGTTGGCCTGGTGGGGGATGAAGAGGTCCACGTCGTCCATGGTCAGGGCGTTGCGGGCCAGGATGTCCTCGCAGACCTGGGTCATGTTGCGTACGGCGTTCTTGTAGATCTCGGGGCCGATCATCTCGATGAAGTGGTCGGCGTCCACGGTCTGGCCAAGCTTGTAAGGATGGGCCGAGCCGCCGCCCTTCACGGTGAGCAGGGGGCCGAGCGCCCCGTCGCTGCGGATGATGATGTCGCGCACGCTGGCCTGGCCGGGCTTGGGCTCGCGGTTGGAGAGCACCACGGCTCCCGCGCCGTCTCCGAAGAGCACGCAGGTGGCGCGGTCGGCCCAGTTGGTGCGGCTGGTGACCACCTCGGAGGCGCACACCAGCACTACGGACTCGGGTTTGCGCGCGATGGCGCCCATGCCCGTGTCCAGGGCGAAGAGGAAGCCCGAGCAGGCGGCGGCGATGTCCATGCAGGCCAGGTTCTTGAGGCCCAGCTTGTCCTGGAGGGTGCACGCGGCCGGGGGGCAGACGGTGTCGGGCGTGAAGGTGGCCACGTAGATGTGGCTCACGTCCCCGGGGTCGCGCCCGGCGTTTTCCAGGGCCGCGCGGGCGGCGTGGGCGGCCAGGTCGGTGCAGGCCTCGCCGGGGGCGACGATGCGTCGCTCCTTGATGCCGGTGCGCGTGGTGATCCAGTCGTCGCTCGTTTCCACGATGGACTCGAGGTCCGCGTTGGTGAGCACCCGCTGGGGGACGTAACGGCCGAAGCCTTCAAGCGTGAAGCGTGGCTGCATGGAGGGGAGTGGGGGGGCTTAGCCGGCCTGGGCCGTGCGTTTGGTGTAAAGGGCGAAGTCCTTGTTGGCGGACAGGCCTTCCTTGAGCAGGCGCGCGGTATCCTTGCGCACGAGCTTGCCGGCCATGTCCACGGCGTTGGCGATGGCCTTCTGGTTGGAGGCCCCGTGGCTGACGATGACGGTGCCGTTCAGGCCCAGCAGGGGCGCGCCGCCGTACTCGGCGTAGTCCATGAGGCGCGAGAAGCGCTTGAGCGCCGAGAGCGCCAGGGTGGTGCCGATCTTGGCGAAGAAGCCCCGGCGCAGCTCGCCCTTGAGGAGCCTCCCCAGGGACGAGGCCAGGCCCTCGGCCTGCTTGATGGCCACGTTGCCCACGAAGCCGTCGCACACCACCACGTCCACCTCGCCGGTGAAGATGTCGCGCCCTTCGATGTTGCCCACGAAGTTGAGCGAGCAGTGCTTGAAGAGGTCGAAGGCTTCCTTGACCAGCTGGTTGCCCTTGCCTTCCTCCTCGCCGTTGGAGAGCAGCGCCACGCGGGGTTCCTGGCAGCCCAGGAGCACGCGCGACATCACGTCGGCCATGATGCCGAACTGCATGAGGTTGATGGCCTTGCAGTCCACGTTGGCTCCGGCGTCCACCAGGACGCACGGGGAGCGCTCGGTGGGCAAGATGGTGACCAGGGCGGGCCGGTCCACCCCCTCGAGGCGTCCGAGGGTGAAGAGGCTGCACGCCAGCACCACGCCGGTGTTGCCGGCGCTGATGAGGCCGTCGGCCTGCTCGCCGCGCACGAGGTTGCAGCAAACCTGGATGGAGGAGTCCTTCTTTTTGCGAAGGGCCTCCGAGGGCTTGTCGTGCATGTCGGCCACCTGTGTGGCGTGGACGATGCGCACCACGATGCCGCGCGTGTCGAGCTTGGAAAGCTCGGCGGCGATGCGCGGCTCGTCGCCCACCAACAGGAGGTCGTACTGCTCGCGTCTGGCGGCCTGGACCGCGCCGGGGACCACCACGTGGGGGCCGAAATCCCCCCCCATGGCGTCCACGGCGATGCGGGGCCGACTAGGACTGGGGTTCATCCCGCTTGAGCACCTGGCGGCCCTTGTAGGTGCCGCAGCTGGGGCACACGCGGTGGGGCAGGGTGGGCTCCCCGCAGGAGCACAGGATGACGTTGGGCGGGGTCAGGGCGTCGTGGGAGCGGCGCATGCCCTTGCGGGACTTGGAGACTTTCTTCTTGGGGACGGCCATTTCCGTATACCTCTATTTTTGGTCTTTCTTGGCGATGGTCAGCCCGCGCAGGGCGGCCAAGCGCGGGTCCAGCTCGGTTCCGCCGCAGGGGCAGGGACCGGCGTTCAGGTCCTTCCCGCAGGAGGGACACAGGCCTTTGCAGTCGTCGGAGCACAGCGGCTTCACGGGCAGCGCCAGCACGAATTCTTCCCAGAGCATTCCGCCCGCGTCAAGCTCCAGGGTGCGCCCGGTGCGGCGCAAAAGCCCGGGCTCCACCTGCTCCTCGCCGGAGAGGGGTTCTTCCTCGAAGAGCTCGAAGGGCTGGTCCACTTCCACGGAGGTCGGGACGGTGCAGCGGTCGCAGGGGGTTTCCATGCGTCCGGCAAGCCTGCCGGTCACGTGGACGCCGCGTTCCACGGGGGCCACGCGGAACGTGGCCGTCAGAGGAACCGCTGCGTTGTAATCCATGTGGAATTCACGCAGGCCGACGGCCCAGAGTTCCGGGTCGTCCACGGTGAATTCGCGGCCCTCGGCCGGGATGTCGGTGATGTCCAGCCACAGTCCGGCCATGCTTCGTCCTCCGGGAAACAACGCCGAATAATCGTGCCCCGTGGTTCTGTCAACAAAAAGCTTGCCAGCCTGAAAAAGTGCGTGTAAGCATCGCTTCCCTTTGACGAGATTTTCATTTCCAGGGGCATCACCCTGTCTGGAGGTAGCGATATGTCCAAGGTCTGCGAAAACTGCGGGAAGAAGCCCCAGGTCGGCAACAACGTCTCCCACGCCAACAACAAGAGCAAGCGCCGCTTCGTGCCCAACCTGCGCCAGGTGCGCGCCCAGAAGGCCTCCGGCGAGGTCTGCACCATGACGGTCTGCACCCGCTGCCTGCGTTCCGGCGCGGTGGTCAAGCCCGTCGCCCGCGCCAAGGCCGAGTAGGGCCGTAACGCCTCCGAAGCCTTTCCAGGCCGGATCGGGAGTTCCCCGGTCCGGCCTTTCGACGTTGGTCCGGCCGCAGGCCGGGCCGCTGGTTCCGCCGCAGGTCCGGCCAGTTGTGACGCCGCCTGGCCGTCCTTGAGCACCCGTCCCAGGGCGTCCTCCGCCGGTTCCGGAGAGGGGAGGCGCCGCTTTGTGTCCGACCGGCCGGGGGCCTCAGTCCAGGTCCAGGATCACCGCGCCCGAGGAGAAGACCCCCCAGGCGGGCATGCCCTGTTCCAGCCCCCGGGCCTCTTCGCGTTCCACGACGGCGCACAGCCGGGTGCCTCCCGGCAGCTCCAGGATCACCTCGGCGGCCAGTTCGCCCAAGGTGACGCGCTCCACCCGCCCCTTGCAGGCGTTGGACGCGCCCGCGCGCGGCCTCTCCGGCCCGGGAAACACCGACACCCACGGGGCCTTCACCCGGGCCGTGGCCATCTTGTCGCGGGAGAGTTCCAACACCTCCAGGCTGTCGTTGGTGATGAGCGCGCGCACGGCGAAACCGCCCAGCGTGTCCAGCTCCACCAGGGACTGGATGTCTCCGCGCGCCACGCGCGCCACCCGGCCGTGGAAGGCGTTGCGCGCGCTGGTGCGGCGCGTGGCCTCGCGGCGCACGAAGCGCGAGAGGATGCGGCGCACGTCGTCGTCGGAGAAGTCCTGGCAGGCAGCCGTGAGGCTGGCCGTGGAGTGCCCCAGCAGGGCCTGCACCACCGCGAGGGGCACGTCGCTGCGCAACAGTTCGATGGCCCGGGACTTGCGCAGGGCGCTGGCGTTGGCCAACTCCCGGGGGAGGCCGGCCTCCCGGCCGCGCTCGTAGAACTTCTTTCGCACGAAGCCCTGGTCCAGTTGGAGCATCCTGCCGCGCAAGGGGCGGCAGTCGGGGTGCTCCAGGCAGGCGCGCAGCTCGGCCGCCGCGTCAGCTGGCAGCTCCACCCGGCGTCCGGGTGCCTCGCCCTGCCTGCCCAAGCCCACCAGGCCGCGCTCCAGGTCCAGATCCTCCAGGTCGTCCAGGGCAAGCACCTCGCCCAGGCGCGCGCCCGTGTAGCGCAGGAGCAGGTAAACGGCCCACACCCGGCTGCGCGCCCGGCGCGCTCCCGGCGTCGCGGCAACGGCGCGCCATGCGCGGAAGGCCCCGGTGAGCGCCTCCAGTTGGAGAGGGTCCAGCCACTTGACGTCCTCGGGGATGGAGAACACCTTGCCGGGCGGGAGCCGGTCGGAGGCGTCGGCGGGGGCCGGATCGCGAGGGAGCATGGGGGGACCTCCGGGAGTGCCTTTTCAGTATAATCACTGTTTCCGCTAGACAAGTGATTCTGTCCAGGGTAGGCAAGAGTCACGTAAAAGAAAAGAAGCGTGACGTAAATGCCCGGAGTCCAGCGATTCCATCGGCCACGAACGACATCAGGAGCGATCCCATGTACTTCCCGGCAGCAGGCATCGAGGTCAATCCGCTGGTTCCCCCCCTGGTGGCCCTGGCCATCTCGTTCGTCACGTCCATGGGGGGCGTTTCGGGGGCGTTTCTGCTCCTGCCGTTCCAGATGAGCGTGCTGGGGTACGTGAACCCTTCGGTGAGCTCCACCAACCAGCTCTACAACATCGTGGCCATTCCCAGCGGGGTGTGGCGCTTCATCCGCGAGGGGCGCATGGTCTGGCCGCTCACGTGGGTGGTGGTGCTGGGCACGCTGCCGGGGGTGCTCATCGGGGCGGTGGTGCGCGTGACGTGGCTGCCCGACCCCGGGAGCTTCAAGGCCTTCGCGGCCTTCGTGCTGCTCTACGTGGGCGGGCGCATGGCCTGGGACCTCTGGAAGAAGAAGGCTCCGGCCAAGCCCGCCGCCACGGCGCAGGACCCCAAGGTCAAGGCGGACTGCCAAGGCCCCAAGGGCGCGGGGCTCGTGCACGTCACGTCGTTCACGCTGTCGCGCCTGGCCTACGAGTTCCAGGGCGAGAGCTACAGCGTGAAGACCACGGGCATCTTCGGGCTGAGCTTCGTGGTGGGCATCGTGGGGGGCATCTACGGCATCGGCGGCGGTGCGATCATCGCGCCGTTCTTCGTGGCCTTCTACGGGCTGCCGGTGCATACGGTGGCCGGGGCCGCGCTCATGGGCACCTTCGTGACCTCCGTGGCCGGGGTGGCCTTCTACCAGGCCATCGCGCCCTTCTATCCCAAGCTCTCGGTGGCCCCGGACTACACCCTGGGGGTGCTCTTCGGGCTGGGCGGCATGTGCGGCATGTACCTGGGGGCGCGCTGCCAGAAGCACGTGCCTGCCAAGCTCATCAAGGGCATGCTGGCGGTGCTCATCGTGCTCCTGGCGCTGCGCTATCTGAAGGAAGCCCTGTTCTAGGCTTCGAGGGCGCGCCGTGTTCACCCCCGAGGCGGTGCTGGGGGCTGCCCGCTCCCTGTACGCGCGGCTCGCGCGGCGCGAGGTGGTGGTGTCCGGGGCGTGCCTGCGCTGCGGGGCGTGCTGCGAAAACCTCTGCCTGACCGCCGAGGGCGGGCTGATCACCGTGCCCGAACACTTCGAGGCCCTGGTCCGGGAGGACCCGGGCTTCGCGCGCTTCCGGATCACGGGGCGCACGCCGACGGGCGTGCTGCTCTTCGCCTGCACCCTGCTGACGGACCGTCGCTGCGGCGACTACGCGGGCCGCCTGGACATCTGCCGCGACTACCCCCGCCCCTCCACCTGGCTGGCCGGGCACGACCTGCTGCCCGGCTGCGGTTTCCGCATCGAATTAAGGCGATAATACACGTAGTCCCGCAGATGGCGTGCGGTCTGTGCGATGGTCGGCAGTGCTGCGGTCAACCTGCTGTTCGACGTGGTGGAGAGTTGGCCCGCCAAGGCGGAGACGGCCTTCTGGCGTGTGCTGATGGGCAACCCCGCGCAGCTTCTGGATGTCTATGCCGAGGTGCGCGACCTGGCCGAGGAGGAACTTTACCCGTTGGGCTGGTCCGGACACCACGGTACCCCGAGCGAAGGGCGGTTTGCCCAGGGAGGCCGCCATGGGCGTTGAAGACATTGACAACATCGAGACGCCACTGGCAGACAGTCAGTCGAACTCGTTCAGCGAAAACGATACAGGTTCTGCCGGATTGGGGCTGGACACATCCGGTGAATGGCGTCTTAGGGGCGGCGACGGCGGCGAGCCGTCATGGACCGCCCCGAGCCTGACGCACACCCTGGGGCCGGGCCGCCGGGAGAAGCTGGCCTCGCTCTTCTCGGGCAGCTACGACCCGATGCAGGCCCGCCTGGAGTCGCTATCCAAGGGCGTCACCGGGTACGAGATGAAGAAGGAAGAGCCCCTGATCGGCCCCGACGGCGGCATGGTCGGGCGTGGGATCAAGGCGGCCGGTGACTGGTATCTGGACTATGTGAACGACAACAAGGGCGGCTTGGACAACGTCATGAGGGACAAGCTCACGCCGCACGATTGGGCCGTGGATATGCTGGAAACGGGTTCGCGTGGGCTGTTGACGCGGTGGACGGGGATCGAGACGGATTTCACGCCGCGATATGCTGGAAACAGAGTGCTTCAATTCGGCCTGTCACCCATCAAGATGCTCGGAGGCGCACAGTCGTATTTGAAGGGCGCGGCAGGCAGTCTGATCTCGCCGACGCAAGCCCTCGTCCAGGGCGCGCGAGCTTGGGGAGGCGAGGAGATCAAGCCGAAGGAAGCTGCCAGTGGCGCTACTTCGCTGTGGAAGGCCGGTGTAGGCGTCACGCGGGGCGTAGGATCGCCCACGACGCTGCAGGCCCAGGACCTGATGGACAAGTACATGAACGCAGGGTCGGCCACCGGGAAGGCCTTGGAGAATCAACGCTGAACAGAATGACGGACAGCCGGTCCACGTTTGCGGGCCGGCTGTCCGAATGGAATCGAACTATGCGTGCATTGGATTGTCTGCGGTTCGCCATGGCGACGGCACTTGTTTGTTGTGTAGCGGTGTCGACGTGTAATGCCGGAGTGAAAACAGAACAAGATGTTAAAAAATACATCGAATCAAGCGACGATTATATGAAGCGTCTTTACGCGATTAGGAAAGAAAACATTAGATTGGGGTTGCAAGATGAGGCCATAGCTCTTGATCGATCTAGAGATGAAATCCGTTGCCAGGCGTTCGTCAATGCAGGTCTGGTCGGCTATGTTGCGGAGTTGATAAATTATTCAGATGTGGTGGCGTGGACGTTCTTCCTAGAGAGTCTGATTTCCTGGAAAACACAGACTGATTTTCGTTTTGACAAAAGTCTTGTCGCGACGATGTATGCCAAGAGAGACGATATGGAGCGCCGTATCGACGTTGTCCGGGATACTTTCGTCAAGGACGAGGAGCTGCGGAACATCCTGCAGGGATTCAGAGGTCATGTTAAAGACCTGTTGGATCGGTGGCCATACGCCTCCTGCGAAATGGGGACGCCGGGCGGTGATGTTTTCGCAGGGTTGGGCCAGCAGTATCTTGATATGGAGCGCGCTTCCCAGGAAGCAATGTCCACGTTCAGGAACATAAGCATGCGGTTTGACCCGTTGTCAGGGGGCTTCAATATGGACGGTGATCAGTGCGTGGAGCCGCTTATCATTCATGGCATGACGCAACGCCTGGCGCTGCGCATCCACAGCGTGATGACCATGGCGCTTCTCTACGGAGTCACGCAGCGCTACAAGGATATCCCTGAAGTCAAGGCGCAGGAGGCGTATGCCGTGGCGGGGTTGAACTTCATGTTGTTCGATTTCGAGGAAAGCGAAAAAACGACCCGGCTGATCGGAGAGGTAAGCAAGAACCCCGCCGTTCGTAAGGCAACTGCAGACTACCTGGAGCAGTACCGCAAATGGCGCGCGGCCCTGGACGCCGCCCTGGCCAGCGACGGGCTGGTCCTGCCGGGGGACAAGACACAGTAGATGCGTAACGTCCGGTGATTCACGCGTGAGGGCCGGGCCGCCGGGAGAAGCTGGCCTCGCTGTTCTCGGGCAGCTACGACCCGATGCAGGCCCGCCTGGAGTCGCTATCCAAGGGCGTCACCGGGTACGAGATGAAGAAGGAAGAGCCCCTGATCGGCCCCGACGGCGGCATGGTCGGGCGTGGGATCAAGGCGGCCGGTGACTGGTATCAGGACTATGTGAACGACAACAAGGGCGGCCTGGACAACGTCATGAAGGACAAACTCACGCCGCACGATTGGGCCGTGGATGCGCTGGAAACGGGTTCGCGTGGGGCGTTGACTCGGTTTACAGGGATCGAGACGGATTTCACGTCGAGGTATCCTGGAAACGCATTGCTCCAGTTCGGCACGGTACTTCCGAAGGCGTTCGGCGGCGCGCAGGCCTCGTTGAAGGGCGCGGCAGGCAGTCTGATTACGCCGACGCAAGCCCTCGTCCAGGGCGCGCGAGCTTGGGGAGGCGAGGAAATCCAGCCGAACGAAGCGGCCAGGGGCGCGGCTTCGCTGTTGAAAATCGGGGTGGGTTCCGCTCTGGGCGCAGGATCGACCGCTGCGATGCAGGTGCACGACACAGTGGATAAGTATTCCGGTGCGGCGTTCGGTACCGCCAAGGTACTCAAGAACCAGCGCTGAGTGCACGAAAGTGGGCAGTCGGCGGCGATGCCTGCCGCCGACTGACCCCAAGTCCGCATCAAGGAGGTTATTGGAGTGCGGTACGCTCTTCTTGTGTTTCTCTGGATCGGGATCGTGGTGGCGTATGCCGCCTCCGACAGGATGGTCAAATCGCAGCGCTCCGCCCAGAAAACAGCCGAGGCGATGCAGGCCTATGCGGAGCAGGTGCACGCCGTGCAGGTCAACATAGACGGCAAGCTGCAGTCCATGGCGCAGAGCGCGCAAAGCGAAACCAATTCCACGGACATCGCTTTCATACGACAGACATTGGTGGCGCAGGCGCTCCTTCTGTACCTGGGGGAGATGGCCAATCTGGCCGAAGTCACGACGTATGATTACAATGCGGTGGTTCTGGCATCCTGGAAGACGGACACGCCCATGGTCGGGTTCCGGCGGCAGGCCTGGGCCATGCGCAAGTCCTCGAAAGACGCGGCCGAATACTCGGAGCGCCTGCGCAAACAGTTCCTGCGAGACGAAACCCTGGTTGCCCAGGTTCTGGAAGTCGAAGGGCTGGTCTCCGACTTGATCAAGCGCTGGCCCTACTCCAACGAAGAGGCCGTGTCGCGCGACGGCGGCAGCGTGGCAAAGTTGAGCGACAAGTACGTAGAATTCGGCAAGCTGTCGCTCCAGATGTTGTCGTTCTTGCGCTCCATGGCTGATTTTTTCGACCCGTCCAGCGGCAACTACCCGGTGGAGGAAGAGCACAGCCTCTACTACATGGTGATCTACATGCAGACCAAATACCTTGCCGTGCGTTCGGTCAATGCCATGGCGATGGGTTTGATGTGCGGCGTCACGGAATATTTCAAACAGTACCCGGAAATGCAGCCGCTGCAGCAGGACGTCATGCGGTGGATGAAGCTCTACGTCCCGAACTTCACGATCTGGGACCAGCAATTCCAGATGTTCGTCCAGCTCAGCCAGGACCCCGGCGTGGCCCAGGCAGCCGCCGACTACCATGAGCAGTACGCCACATGGCGCGCGGCCCTGGACGCCGCCCTGGCCAGCGACGGGCTGGCCCTGCCGGGGGACAAGGCCCAGTAGACGCGGAACGCCCGGCGCTCCACGCGGGAAGGCCGGGCGTCGTGAAATGCGGTCCGGTGCGGCTGGTCTAGCAGGCGGGGCCGCCGTCCTCCACAACCTGGCCGTCTTCCATCACCACGGTGCGGTCCGCGAGCTTGGCGTACCCCAGGTCGTGCGTGACCATCACCACGGCCACGCCGTCGCGGTGCACGTCGCGCAACAGTTCGATCACGGCGTCGCCGTTCTTTTTGTCCAGGCTGCCCGTGGGCTCGTCGGCGAAGAGCACCGAGGGGCTCTTCACCAGCGCCCGGGCGATGGCCACGCGCTGCTGCTCGCCGCCGGAGAGCTTGCCCGGCAGCCGCTCCTCCTTGCCCGCGAGCCCCACGCGCGCCAGGCACTCACGGGCCTTGTCCCGCGTCTCGCCGTTCACGGGGCGCAGGCTGTTCATGTAGGGCAGCATCACGTTCTCCAGGGCCGTCAGGTAGGGCAGCAGGTGGTGCAGCTGGAAAATCATGGAGAAATCGCCGTGGCGCAGGGCGTTCAGCTCGCCCTCGCCCATGGCCGACACCTCGCGGTCGCGGTAGAGCACGCGGCCCGCATCCGGCCGCAGCAGCGAGGAGAGCACGTTCAAAAGCGTGGACTTCCCCGAACCGGAGCGCCCCACCACGCACGCGAACTCCCCCGCGCCGACGGAGACGGAGACGTCGCGCAGCACGGGCGTGTCGCCGAAGGTTTTCGAGACGTTCAAGGCTTGCAGCATGGTCGTTTTCCTCTGGGCGGACCCAGGTTAGAGCATCACCAGGGCCTGGCTCGGCTCGGTGTTGGCGGCCTTCCAGGCAGGGATCACTGAACTCAGGCACGAGACCAGGGCCACGCCGCCCAGCGTGGCCGCCAGGTGCAGGGGCTCCATGGAAAGGCTCGACTCCTTGGCCAGGTCCAGCAGGTCCATCACCTGGAGGCTCACCCCGAAGCCGCCGAAATAGCCGACCAGCCCCGCCGCCATGCCGATGATCAATGCTTCCACGCTGAAGATCGAGAACACCGCCGCCCGCGAATACCCCAGCGAGCGCAACACGCCGATCTCGTGCTTGCGTTCGTTCACCGAGGCCAACAGCGACAGGGCGATCATGAAGCAGGCCGTGACAAGGAGGATCACGCTCACGATCAGCGCCAGGTGCTGCACGAAATGGATGGTGTACATGCGGCTCTTCACCACCTTCTGCATGGCCACGATGTCCACCTCGGGCAGCGCCTGCTGGATCTGGGCCACGATCTCGTCGATGGGGCAGCCCGAACAGAGCGCCGCCACCTCCGCGAAGTGGATGGCACCGGGCTGGCCGAAGGCAGCCTGGAGGTCGGCCAGGCCCGCGAAGACCACGTTGTCGTCCTCGGAGCCCGTGGGCGTGAGCACCCCGGCCACGGTGAAGCGCGTGCCGTTGGCCTCGAAGCTGTCGCCTGGCCTGAGCCCCAGGGCCTGCGCCGCCTTGGCCCCGGCCAGCACCTCGCCGGGGGCGTCGGCCGGGCGTCCCTCGAAGCCCCAGTAGCTCTTGATCATCAGCTCCTCGGGCCAGTCCACGCCGATCATGGCCACGGAGCGCCCGCCCAGCCGGGCCAGGGCCATGAACTTGGGGGCCACGGCCGCGATGCGCTCCTTGAGCTCAATGGAGCGCACCCGCGCCACCTGTTCGGCCGTGAGATGCTTCGCGTCGAAAGCAACGCTGCCCAGGCTGAAGCCGCCGTAGCCCACCGAGAGCGTCTCCACCCGGGGCTGGAGAAGGATGTTCGCGCCATAGGCCGTCAGCTTCTTCTCCATGGAGTCGCCCACGGCCGTGGACACGTAGTTGAGCGCCACCACCGAGCAGATGCCCAGCGCGAACACCAGCGTGAGCAGGAGCGTGCGCGCCAGCTTGCGCCGCAGCGTGCGCGCCGGAAGCGTGAGGAGGTTCATGGAGCCACGCCTACTTGAAGTACTTCACGCCGGCGGCAAGTTCGGCCTTGGGGATCATCACCACGTCGCCCTCCACCTTGGTGGCCACGGGGTGCGGATTGCAGCCGCCCTTCACCAGGCTCACGCGCGACACGTGGAACTTCATGCCGCAGTTCACGCACACCATGAACTCGCCCTGCTGCTTGTAGCCCTTCTTCTCGGGATAGCAGACGTCGCAGGCGTCCAAGGCCGCGCGCACCGTGCCGTCCGGGGCCTTGATCAGGAAGTATTTCACCGTCACGCCGCCTTCGTCGTGCTTGTAGAACTTGGCCGTCTCGCTCACGTCCTTGAGCGGGATGCTCACCGAGTCGTCGGCGGCGGAGGCGGCAAAGGGCAGCGACAGAAGAAGCGTCAGGGTCAGGAGCAGGCGTTTCACGCGGGGTACCTCTCGGGATGGGATGTTGGCGCACGGGACGGACGGCCGTCCGCCCACCGTGCAAACCCGACCGCACTTGCGGGAATCGTGCCGCGATGCAACGGTTCGATATTCTACCTGTTTTCTATCGATGTGCAGCACTTGTGCAAGCGCCTTGCACATCGAAGCGGCCCGGGCCGGGCCGCGCGCGTTGACACGTCTCCCCCGGGGCGCTAACCACCCGGCCACCAAGCATCCCGGAGGCCCCATGAACGTCGTCACCCGCTTCGCCCCCAGCCCCACCGGCCAGCTGCACATCGGCGGCGCGCGCACCGCCATCTTCAACTGGCTCCTGGCCCGTCAGGCCGGCGGGCGCTTCGTCCTGCGCATCGAGGACACCGACACCCAACGCTCCGTCGCCGCCTACACCGACGGCATCCTCGCCTCCATGACCTGGCTCGGCCTCGACTGGGACGGCGAACCCATCTACCAGTCGCAACGCTTCGACGTGTACAACGCCGCCATCGACCGCATGGTGGAAGCAGGCACCGCCTACTGGTGCTCCTGCTCCCCCGAGGAAGTGGAGGCCATGCGCGAAACAGCCCGCGCCCAGGGCCGCAAGCCCAAATACGACGGACGCTGCCGCGAACGCGGACTCGGCCCCGGCCCCGGACGCGTGGTGCGCCTCAAGGCCCCCCTCGACGGCGTGACCCTCGTGGACGACCTCATCCGAGGACCCGTCTCCTTCGACAACGCCGAACTCGACGACATGATCCTGCGGCGCTCCGACAACACCCCCACCTACAACCTCGCCGTGGTGGTGGACGACGCCGAAATGGGCATCACACACGTGGTGCGCGGCGACGACCACCTGAACAACACCCCAAAGCAGATCCTCATCTACAAGGCCCTCGGCCTGCCCCTGCCCGCCTTCGGCCATGTGCCCATGATCCTCGGGCCGGACAAGAAGAAGCTCTCCAAACGCCACGGGGCCACCGCCGTCTTCGAATACTCCGACGAGGGCATCCTCCCCGAAGCCATGCTCAACTACCTCGTCCGACTGGGCTGGGCCTTCGGAGACCAGGAAATCTTCACCAAGCAGCAGCTCCTCGACGCCTTCTCCATCAAGGCCCTGGGCGCTTCCGCCTCGGTCTTCGACCGCGAAAAGCTCCTCTGGCTCAACCAGCACTACATCAAGGAAGCGCCCCTCGACCGCCTCGCCGGGCTCCTGGCCGACGCCCTGGCCCGGCGCGGCCGCCCCGACGCGGACCAGGAATACCTCAAACGTTTCATCCCCCTGCTTCAGCCGCGCTCCCGCACCATCGTGGAGATGGCCGAACAGGCCGAAATGTTCGTGGACGACGCACCGGCCATGGACCCTCAGGCCCGGGCCAAGTTCCTCACCGACGAGGTGAAGCCCCACCTCGCCGCACTGGCCGCACTCTTCCAGGCCGCCGCCGACTTCCGCCAGGAACCCCTCGAAGCCGCCGCCAAAGACTGGCTCGACCAGAACGGCCTGAAGTTCAAGGCCGTCGCCCAGCCCCTGCGCGTGGCCCTCACCGGCCGCACCGCCTCCCCCGGGCTTTTCGAGATGATCGAAGCCATGGGCAAGGCGCGCGTCCTCGAAAGGCTCGGCCGGATCTAGCCCCGCCCCGGACCCCGCCAGGGCTCCGCCCTGGACCCGCCGGGGCTCCGCCCCGGACCCGCCGGGCTCCGCCCGGACCCGCCGGGCTCCGCCCTGGACCCGCCGGGCTCCGCCCGGACCCGCCAGGGCTCCGCCCTGGACCCGCCGGGCTCCGCCCGGACCCGCCGGGGGGAGTGCCTCCCCCCAGACCCCGGCAATTGCTTCGCGGGATTCACCGGGTCAAGCATCGTCGG
>NZ_JBZVFJ010000040.1:0-26783 GCF_058402725.1 Fundidesulfovibrio sp.
AGCGGTTGTTGCGCTGGTAGGTCAGCCACTGGGCGGGGAACTGTTTCTCGAAGGCCTTGTTGCTGGTCTCGTCGCTCTTGAGGCCGGTTTTGTAGACGGGGGCCACGGGGCCTTCGGTCTGCTGGCCGCAGGCGGCCAGGAACATGCAGAGGCCCGCGGCCGCGAGCAGGGTGAAGAAGAGTTTGTTCCTAGCCATCGGCGACCTTCCTTGTGGAGATGGGGGTGCGGGACTTGTGCGGGACGCTGCGGTGGCAGTCCACGCAGTAGGGCTTGGCGTCCATGGCCACGGTCTGGATGGTGGGGGCGTGGCAGCGCACGCAGTTGGCCTGGATCACGTCCTTGTGCATCTTGCTGGCGTGGATCACGTCCGGGATGTTCTTGCTCACCGTGGCCCAGACGTCGGCGGAGCCGGCCTGCGCCTTGAAGGGGATCTTGGCGGCCAGGTTCTGGGGGGCGTGGCAGTCGTTGCAGGCCAGCTTGGCGTGGCCGGACTTGCCGAAGGTCCAGAAGGAGGTGTCCATGGTGTGGCAACTGGCGCAGAAAGCGGCCTGATCGGTGGCCTGCATGCTCCAGGCCCCTGCCGCTCCCGCCACGAGGAGCACGGCCAGGACCGAGGCCACGGCGAACCAGTTGGTGGGAGACGTTCGATTCGGCGGCGCATTGCTCATGGGCATCCCTCCTGCGTTCTGATCCCGGACGACCGGGAGTTTGTGGCTAGTGGAAGCCTACTTTAGCAGAAAGCGCGAGGAAAAATGTGATCCAGATCAAAAAAAGGCCGGAAGGAGCGCCGATCGACGGCGGAAGCGGTCAACGCTCGGGGGCGGTCTGGGCGGCCTGGCGGCGCTGCTGCTCGCGCCTGTCCATCTGGGCCTTCTGGTATTCGGCGTTCAGGCCGACGTAGGCGTCGTGAGCCTTCTGCTTGGCCTGGCGGAACACGGCGGCCCGGTCGGGCGAGCCCTGGGCCATGGCTTCCTGCTCCGCCATTTCGTAGCGGTGGTAGCTGTCGCGGTGGAATTCCACTTTGGCGCGCAAATCCTCAAGTTGCGCGCTGGTGATCCTGCCCTGCGCCGACACGGGCCCAACCGATGCCCAGGTCAGCGTCAGAGCGGCAAGGCAACAAAGCAAAACCTTGGACATGATTCCTCCACGTGGCGCGGCTTGGCCGTGTGTATGGTTCCCCCCTCAATAGCCGCCCGAGGGGATTGTGGCAATACGCGATGGCAAAAAGGAGGGTTTCTCCCATGTTTTCATGCGGACAGCAAAGCTTGTGCCGAGGGCGTCTCCGCGCCTGGCCTGGCCTGCCGGGTGAGTCGTCGGACAACGGCGAACGGTTTCACGGCATTTCGTGAAAGCTCGTGGCACAACGCCGAGAAAAGCGGTTGGCCCGGCGGAGGGTTTTCTGTTACCTCCGGGCCATCACAACGAAGCGAGGCGACCATGCGCAGCAAAGCGTATCTCCTGGCGGCGACCCTTGCCGCGACCCTCCTGTCCAGCGCCCCCGCCCTGGCGGACAAGTACGAATACACCACCATGTCTCCGGAACAGATCGAGAAGGTCATCCGCCTGGAGCGTCAGGCGTACGCCAGCGTGATGAAGAAGCTGCGCGAACTGGAGAACGGCCCCATGGACAAGGCTTCGGCCGAGTACAAGGCCAAGCAGGAGGCCCTCTTGAACGAGGCCGTGGAGCGCAAGGTGGCCCTCGATTCCATGCGCGAGGCTCTGGCGGACCAGCAGCGGGCCTACGGCAGCGGCAACTAGAGTCGGGACGTTGAAAAACAGGACATGTTTTTCAACATCCAAACCAATGGTTCCGGCTGTCCGCCGTGACTCTTCGCACGGATGGATCGTGAGGGCGCGGCACACGACGCCATCAGGGCCGGGGGGCGCTCCGGCCCTGTCCTTCCTCCGGGCGGTCGGCGTTTCCGGCCGGACGCCCGGCGCCCTTCCAGGGCGGCCCTCGGCCCCCGCCCCTGGCCAGGTGATGACGCGTAGCGTCCGCTCCGCGCCGTCCGGGCGCATGCCTGCCCGGACGAAGCGCCCCGCGAACGGACGCCCGGCTCAGGCCGGGCGCATGAGGGTGCGGCAGCGGATCTCCTCGGGGTCCACCGAGGCGAAGAGGCGCGACATGGCCTGGAAACAGTGGGTCATGTCGCGGTAGAGGCTCAACTGGTCGAAGAGGGCGCGCTTGATCTCGGTGATGGCCAGGGGGCCAGCGCGCACCTGGCGCACGGCGCGCACCACGGGCTCGGGGTGGCCGCAGAGCACGATGTTCGCCTCGTGGCGCGCCGGGACGGTCTCCAGGAAGGCCCTGCGTTTCTCCTCGGGCTCTGCGAAGAGGTTGAAGGCCACCTCCAGGCCGCCGAAACCCGCGATGTCCAGCACGAGCACGGGGATGGCGTCCTCCACGTACACCCCGCAGGCGAGGGGGGCCGAAGCGAAGGCCCGGACCTCCTCTTCGGTGAGGTCGGCGTAGAAGAAGAACACCTCGACCGTTCCCCCGGCCAGCACCGGTGCGGGGCCTTCCACCTCCGGGCGGATGCCCAGGGACTGTCCCACCCGCAGGCTGAGCGCGCTCATGCGGCCTCCGGCGAGCGTGCGGACGGGGAACTCCCGCGACCCGGATTCCGCACGCGAGAAGGCCGCCCCCCGCAAGGGGAGGCGGCCTTGGAAAGGAACGCGCCGGGCAGTCTAGTTGCCGCTCTTGGCGCGCTTGTCATAGAGCTGGCGGACCTTGGCCAGGTTTTCTTCGTAGGGGTCGCCCTTCACCTTGAACAGGGCGAAGCCGTACATGATGTCGTAGGGCATCACGTTGTTGGCCTTGTCCTTGTAAAGGGCCGTCATGGCGTCCTTCACGTCGTGGGGCTTGTAGGGGAAGTTGGAGGCGATGCATTCGAGCACGCGCTTGTCGGCGTCCTTCATGTCCATCTGCTTGGGGTCTGCGCCGTAGACGGTGTTGGTGCAGAGGAAGCGGATGGAGGTGACCATGCCCTCGATGAAGTGGCTGCGCTCGCTGTCGGTCATGGAGGACCAGCGCGCGCCGAAGTCGGTGACCTTGAGGTTCGCCCCGGCGGCCTTGGCAGAGGGGGCGCCGTCCAGGGGGGCGGGGGTCTTGTCCTTTTTCTGGGCGAGGGCCGGAACGGCCAGGGCGAGGGCGAGGATCAGGGTGAGCGCGGTGAGCGCGGCTTTGCGGGCCATCGTATGGACTCCTTCTCTGGTGTTGCCCCGTCGGGGCCTGTGAGGGTGTAGCCGCCTGGGGGAAAAAAGCAAGCCCCGGCGGGGAGGCAATCAGCCCGGGGGAGGCTCCCGCTCCAGCCAGCGCGCCCTGCGCCGGGCTTGGCCGCCGCCGAGCCCCGCAGCCACGGCGCGGGCCAGGCGTTCCACGGGCGCGGAAGGCTCCCGAGAGGCGAACGACAAGAGGATGGACGTGACCGGCAACGCCGGAAACCCCTGCGCCTCACCAAGCATCAGCACGTCGCCCGGCACGGAGCTGCGCCCCAGGGGGGCTACGGCCAGCCCCGCGCGCACGGCGGCCAGGATGCCCGTGATGCTGGGGCTCGTGTAGCACACCCGCCAGGCCACGCCCGCACGGTCCAGGGCGTCCAGGGCCCACTGCCGGAAGCGGCAGCTCTGGGCGAACAGGGCCAGGGGCAGGGGGGTCTTCTCGTGGGCCAGGTGGGCGGGCGAGGCCACCCAGACCAGCGGGTCCTTGTCCAGGAGCATGCCCCCGGGCGGGACCTGCTCCCCCGAGTGCACGGCCAGGTCCAGCTCTCCGGCCTGGAGCAGGCGCAAGAGCTCCCGGCTGCAGTCGCAGCGTACCTCCACCTCCACCAGGGGGTGCTCGGCCGCGAAGGCCTCCAGCACGGGCGGCAGATAGAAGGGGGCGTAGTCGTCCAGGATGCCCAGGCGAACGCGCCCGGCCATGGCCGGGGCCGAGAGGGCGGCCACGGCCTCGTCGTGGGTCTTCACCAGCCGCCTGGCGTAGGCCAGGAGCGACTCCCCGGACGAGGTCAGCGCGGGACGCCTGCCCTGGCGGTGGAAGAGCGGCGCGCCCACCTGTTCCTCCAGGCGTCTGATCTGCTGGCTCACGGCCGACTGGGTGCGCCCCACGTCGCGCGCGGCCAGGGTGAAGCTGCCAAGGTCCACGGCGCGCACGAAGCTGCGCAGGAAATCCACGGGGAGGTCCACGGCGCTCCTCATGAGCCGCGCTTATGGGGCTCATTAGTGCAATTCGTTTGCCTTATGGATGTCTTTGGCGTTTCTACCGGAGGAAGTCAACGGGAGGACGCCATGGGAGGCTTGAAGGAACTGCTGGGACGGCTGGGGGCGTGGTTGCGGGACGTACGGGAGCGCCGGGCGACGCGGGAGGCCCTGCTGGACCTCTCCGAGCGCCAGCTCAGGGACATCGGATTGCTGCCCGGGGACATCCAGGAGGTGGTCCGGGGGCGGCTTCCCCGCCGCCTGGAGGAGTCGCGGTCGGGAGGCTGCGAACGGGCGGCGCGGGATGGCGGTCCCCTGCCGCGCGATATGGAGCGGATTTCCGCCGGACCACGCCGGACCGGAGCAGCGGGCGTGTGCCCCCTGTGCGGCGGGAGCGGGCGCTACGCCTGAAGAGAGCGGCCCCGTGTCAGGCGGGTGCACCCCCGCCGCGTGACATGGCGGAAGTTCCGCCTGAGGAAGGCGGCCCGGGTCGGCCGAGGCGGGTGCATGCCCGCCCTGCGGCGGGCGCGTGGTCCGCGCCGGGCTCAGCCCTGGCGCATGCGCGGCAGGCGCTTGTCGCCCACGCGCACGGTGACCTTCTCCTTGTCCAGGAATTCGAGCAGGGGGATGGCGAACTTGCGCGTGAGCCCCGTGAGTTCCCGGAAGTCCTGGGGGCCAAGATCGGCGTGGGTGGCGAAGTACTCTGCCACCTTGGCCTTGAGGCCGTCCAGGGCGCTCACGGCGAAGTAGAGGTCCTCGTTGATGCGGCGCACGAGGTTCTGCTCGCTGAGGAGCTTGTAGACGGGCAGGGCCTCCTTGGCCGACGCGCCCAGGGTCTCCAGCACGTCCTTGTAGTTGGGCGGGGTGATGCCTCCGGCCTCGTAGAGGGCCAGCAGGCGCTCGCGCAGGTCGGCCTGGCCTGCGCCCAGGCTCACGGAGTGGCCGGGCAGGCGCAGGGATTCCTGGTCCTGGCTGAGCTTGCCCGCCTTGAGCAGGCGCTCCACCAGGAAATGCACCAGCTTGGGGGGCAGCTCGCGCCCCCAGGCCGAGGCCAGCTCGCCGCGCGAGACGCCCTGCTTGAGGGGCTCGCGGCGGTGGTAGGCGGCCACGTGCTCCAGGAGCCCGGCGGCCAGGGTCTCCAGCACCTCGCCGGAGAGCCACATGCGGGCCTCGCGGTCGTAGAGGCAGGCCTGGCCCTTGCCGGAGAAGCCCTGGAGCACGCGCTCCAGCTCGCGGCTCTCCAGGCCGGTGAGGGTCATGAGCGCGGGGAAGCTCGCGCCCTCGCGGCCCCGGAGCTTCAGGTGCAGGCGCGTGAGTTCTTCGGCGGACGCCTCGGGCAGGGCGGCCAGGTCGGCAAGCTCCGGGCCGTTTCGCTTGATGCGCCCGCCCAGGGGCGAGAGGATGGTCGCGCCCGCCACGGTGCGCAGCGGCGAGAAGGAGCGCATGACGCAGCGGTCTCCGCTCACGCCCGCCAGGGGCGACTCGAAGCGCGCCTGGCACAGGGCGGTCTGTCCGGGCTCGAGCTTGTCGCGGTCCAGGAAGTAGAGCCTGGCCATCACCTCGCGGGTGCCGTGGTGGAAGTGCACCTCGCCCCTGTGCTTGAGCGCCCTGGGCGAGGAGGCCAGGCAGGTGACCTCCAGGTTCCAGGCCAGCGAGGGGAAGAGCGTGCCCGGGTGGGCCAGCACCTCGCCGCGCTCCACGTCGTCCACTTCCAGACCCATGACGTTGACGGCGGTGCGCTGCCCGGCCTGTCCTTCCTCGGCGGGCAGGCCGTGCACCTGGAGGGAGCGCACCTTGGTGGGGCGCATGGAAGGGTAGAGCAGCACGTCGTCGCCGGTTCTGAGCCTGCCGGAGATGAGCGTGCCCGTGACCACGGTGCCGTGGCCCTTCATGGTGAACACGCGGTCGATGGGCAGGCGGGCCAGGTCGGAGCGGCGCTTGCCGGGAAACTCGGCGGCCAGGCGTTGGAGCTCGGCGCGCAGGGCGTCCAGGCCCTGCCCGGTGTGGGCCGACACGGGGACCATGGGAGCCTCGGCCAGGAAACTGCCGGAGAGGAAGGCGCGCACGTCCTCGGTGACGAGGCCGAGCCAGTCCTCGTCCACCATGTCCACCTTGGTGAGCGCCACCACGCCGTGGCGGATGCCCAGGAGCGTGCAGATTTCCAGGTGCTCGCGGGTCTGGGGCATGACGCCCTCGTCGGCGGCGATCACCAGCACCACGAAGTCGATGCCCGCGGCCCCGGCCACCATGTTCTTCACGAAGCGCTCGTGGCCGGGCACGTCCACCACGCCCAGGCGCACGCCGGGCAGCTCCAGGAAGGCGAAGCCCAGCTCGATGGTGATGCCGCGCTTCTTCTCTTCGGCCAGGCGGTCGCAGTCGATGCCCGTGAGGGCCTTGACCAGGGTGGTCTTGCCGTGGTCGATGTGCCCGGCGGTTCCGAGGATCAGGGCCATGGTCAACTCGCCAGGAACGCCTTGTAGGCCAGCATGGTGGCGTGCACGTCGGCCTTGGAGCAAAGCTCGAAGGGGCTGTGCATGGAGAGCACGGGCGGGCCGAAGTCGATGATGTCCATGCAGTAGGCGGCCAGGAACTTGGCCACCGTGCCGCCGCCGCCCAGGTCCACCTTGCCCAGTTCCGCCATCTGCCAGGGCACGCCGGCCGCGTCCATGACGCCCCGGATCCAGGCCACGTACTCGGGGTGGGCGTCGGAGGCCCCCACCTTGCCGCGATGGCCCGTGAACTTGTTGAACGTGGGGCCGTGGCCCAGCAGGCAGGCGTTGAGCTTCTCGTGCACCTCCTGGTAGTCCGGGTCCAGGGCGGCGTTCACGTCGGCGGACACGGCCTTGCCTGCCTCCATCACGCGCGAGAGGCGCGCGCCGGGCTCCCAGGCCGCGATGAGGTCCTCCAGGGCGTACTCGAAGAACATGGACCCCGCGCTCGTGGAGCCCTCGGAGCCGATCTCCTCCTTGTCCCAGAAGAGCACGATCTGCGCGTGCTCCGGGGTCTCGGCGGCCAGCAGGGCCTCCAGGCCCGCGAACACGCAGAGGCGGTCGTCGTGGCCGAAGCCGCCGATGAGCGAGCCGTCCAGGCCCACGAAACGCGCCGGACCGGCGGGCACGGCCTGCAGTTCGGCCGAGTAGAGGTCGCTCTCGGTGATGGCGTAACGCTCGTGGAGCAGGGCCAGCACCTTCTTCTTCACCGAGGCCTTGGCCCCGTTCTCCTTGGCGTCGTCGTCCTTGGGCGCGGGGGCGTGGCCCATGATGATGTTGAGCTTCTCGGCCTCGAAGGCGTCGGAGACCTTCTGCTCCACCTGCTTGTAGGCCAGGTGCGGCAGGAGGTCGGGGATGGTGAACACGGGGTCCTCGGGGTTCTCGCCGATCACCACCTCCACCACGCTGCCGTCGGTCTTGGCCACCACGCCGTGCAGGGCCAGGGGGCGCGCCAGCCACTGGTATTTGCGGATGCCGCCGTAGTAGTGGGTCTTGGCCTGGGAGACGTTGCAGTCCTCGTAGAGGGGGTGCTGCTTGAGGTCCAGGCGGGGGGTGTCGGCGTGGGCGCCCAGCAGGCGGAAACCCTCGGAGAGGGGGCGGCGTCCCTTGCGGGCGATGAAGGCCGTCTTGCCGTGGGAGACCTTGAAGCAGGCCTCGCCGGAGAAGCTGCCGTCCGCGCTTTCGATGAACCCGGCCTCCAGGAGGCGGCGGCGCACGTAGGCGATGGTCTCGCGTTCGGTCTTGCACTCGGTGAGAAAGCGCACGTAGCGCCCGGCCAGGGCGTCCATGGCGGCGCGGTCGGACTCGGAGGAATAGACCTCCCAGCAGTTCTTGGATTCGTGCTCCAGGGGATTCATGGCGGCTCCTTAGAGGGATGCTTGCACGGCGGCCAGGGCCAGGGCGCGGGCCGCCAGGTCGAATTCGTCGGGGCGCAGGGTGCGCGGGTCCATGCAGAAGGCGCCGTCCTCCACGCGGCCCGTCAGGGGCGGGTCGGTGTCGAGGAGCGCGGCGCGCAGGGCGTCCGGGGTGAGACCCGGGTTCCTGGGAGATAAGCAGACCAGAAAAGTCGGCAAGTCGCGTTCCGGGAAGGCCCCGCCGCCCACGCGCGAGGCCCCGGGGCGCACGCAGGCCTCGAAGTGCTCCCCGGCGCGGCGGCGCACGGCCCGGGCCAGGGCCTGGGCCTTGGCCTTCAGCTCCTGGGGCGTGGCGCGGACCATGGCCAGGGTGGGTATGTCGCGGCGGGCGCGCTCGGGGTCCAGGTAGAGGCGCAGGGTGGCCTCCAGGGCGGCCAGGGTCATCTTGTCGATGCGTAGCGCCCGGCCCAGCTGGTTGCGGCGCAGGATGTCCAGGCAGCGCTTGCGGCCCACGATGATTCCGGCCTGGGGGCCGCCCAGCACCTTGTCGCCCGAGAAGGTGACCACGTCGGCCCCGGCGGCCACCACCTGGGCCACGGTGGGCTCGCCGTGCAGGCCCGCCGATCCGAAGTCGTCCAGGGTGCCGCTGCCCAGGTCCTCGATGACGGGCAGGCCGTGGCGCGCGCCCAGGGCGGCCAGCTCCTCCAGGGGGACCTCCTTGGTGAAGCCGATGATGCGGAAATTGGAGGTGTGCACGCGCAGAAGCGCCGCAGTCTCCGGCGTGATGGCGGCTTCGTAGTCGCGCAGGTGGGTGCGGTTGGTGGCCCCCACCTCGCGCAGCACGGCCCCGGACTTGGCCATGACCTCCGGCACGCGGAAAGATCCCCCGATCTCCACCAGCTGCCCGCGCGAGACCACCACCTCCCGGCCCTTGCAGAGGCTCTCCAGCACCAGGAGCACGGCGGCGGCGTTGTTGTTCACCACAATGGCAGACTCGGCCCCGGTGAGCCGCGTGAGCAGGCCCTCGACCAGGCTGTGGCGGCTGCCGCGCCCGCCGGTGGAGAGGTCGAACTCCAGGTTGGAGTAGTGGCGGCAGGCCAGGACCACGGCCTCGGTGGCGGCGTCGGCCAGCACGGAGCGGCCCAGGTTGGTGTGCACCACCACGCCCGTGGCGTTGAGCACGCGGCGCAAGCGCGGGCGCACGAAGGAACGCGCGAAGCACTCGATGCGCCGCGACAGCGTTTCCCAGGCCAGGGCGTCCTCGCGTTCGATCAGGCCCTGGCGGATCTCCTCGCGCGTGGCGTCCAGGAAGGCCTGGACGGCTTCGCGCACCAGGGCGCGGGGAGCGTCGAGGGGCTCGGGCAGGGCCTCCAGGTGCGCGAGCACCCGGTCCATGGAGGGCAGAAGGCGGTAGAGTGCGCTCACGCTGGCTTCATCCTTGCGTCGGGTCGCCGGGAACTAGCCCACATCACGCCTGATGGCAATGCGGAGCGGCCATCCACGCGGGTTGGCAGCGGAAGACCTCGGCCAGCAGGTAGAGCGAGCCGCACACGAGCACGGTCCCCTCCTGGCCGCGCAACAGCTCCAGGGCCTGGGCGGCGTCGCGTGCTGGGCGGGCGCGCGGTCCCAGCGCGCGGGCCAGGGCCTCCGGGTCCGGGGCGCGGCCGCAGGCCTCGAACCCGGGCACGAGGATCGCCCCGGGCGTGAGCGCCCGGGCCAGGGGGAGCATGGCGTTCAGGTCCTTGTCGGCCAGGCAGGAGAAGACCATGGCGGAGGGGACCACGCCCGCGTCGGCCAGGGCGCGGGCCAGGCACTCCAGGCCCGGGGCGTTGTGCGCGCCGTCCAGGATGAGCGCGGGCAGGGGCGGCTCGGCCGGGACGCGCTGGAAGCGCCCGGGGATGTAGGCCTGGCGCGCGGCCCGCTCCAGGGCCTCGGGGGGGGCTTCGGGGACCGGGCCGTGCGCGGCCTCGGCCAGCAGCTGCCGGGCGGCCAGGGCGAGGAGCCAGTTGTCGCGCTGGTGGGGGCCGGGCATGGCCGGACTCCTGGGCCAGAGGACGCCGTGGGCTGCCGCCACGTCGGCCGCGAGGTGGAACGGCGCGCCCGTGCGGGCGGCGGCCGAGGCGAGCACGGCCAGGGCCTCGGGCGGCTGGGGGCCGCAGACCACGGGGACTCCCGGTCGCATGGCCCCGGCCTTGTCCGAGGCGATGGCCTCCACGGAGTGGCCCAGCACGGCGGCGTGGTCCATGCCGACTGGGGTGTAGACGCTCAGGTGCACGGGCAGGGCGGTGGTGGCGTCGTGCGCGCCGCCCAGGCCCGCCTCGAAGACGGCGGCGCGGCACCCGGCTTCGCGGAAGATCCAGGCGGCCATCACCGTGAGCAGCTCGAAGTAGGTGAGACGGAAGGCGTCGCCCCGGTCGGCGGAGACCTCCAGCACGGCGTGGGCGGCGTCGAGCCATGCCTGATCCGGCAGCGGGGCGGCGTCCACCAGGATGCGCTCTCGGGGCGAGAGGAAGTGGGGCGAGGTGTAGAGCCCCGTGCGCACGCCCGAGGCCGTGAGGCTGGCGGCCAGGAAGGTGGAGGTGGAGCCCTTGCCGTTGGTGCCCAGCACCTGGGCGGCGGGGCAGGGCGGGCTGTCCAGGCCCAGGGCGTCCAGGGCGGCGCGGACGCGGTGCAGGCCCAGGTCCATGTGGAAGAGGCCCAGGGCGTCCAGGTGGTCCTGGAAGCCCTGGAAGTCGCGGAAACGTGGGGAGGTCAGGGGTCGGCTCCGGGCCGCGCGGCGGGCGGCGGTCTAGAATTCGAAGGTCTCTTCCTCGCGCATGAGGTGGTAGGAGAAGCCGTCCAGGGATTCGAGCAGCTCGGCCTGGATCTGCTCCGAGAAGGGGGACTTCATGTGGTAGATGTAGACCCTGGGCTTGTAGGGGAGCTTTTCCAGCTCGCGGCGCAGGAGCTTCGGGGTGAGGTGCTTGGAGATGTTGGCCAGCTCTTCCAGGTGGTTGGGGAAGCTGGCCTCGGTGATGATGTTGCGCACGGGGCGGTGGAAGTTGGAGAGCCAGTGCCACCAGGCGTCGCAGGGTCCGGTGTCGCCGGTGTAGGCCAGGATTTCCTTCTCGCCCGGCCCCCAGAGCACGAAGCCGCTGGCGTGCTTGGCGTGGTTCACGGGGTGGTTGGCGATGGTGAGCCCGTCCACGCTCACGTGGGATGCCGCAGGCATGGGCTGGTAGGTGAGCACCGGGGAGTTGGCCGGGATGACGGTGAAGTCCGGCCAGATGGTGTCGTTGAGCAGGTGCGTGGCGATGGCGTCGAGCACTTCGGGGAGTCCCCGGATGTTCACGGGGGGCCTTGTGTGGTGGCCGAAGAACTCGATGAGGTTGTCGGCCAGGAAGAGGATGTCCTTGATGTGGTCCAGATGGGCGTGGCTGACGAAGATGTCTGTGATGGCCGCCTGTTCGTCCAGGGACAGGCTGGAGGTGACGGAGCCCGCGTCCAAGAGGATGCGTCCGTTGACGAGAAAGGACGTGAGGTGGTGTCCTGGCAGGTCCGAGCCTGAGCAACCGAGCACGCACAGCTTCATGAGCCCTCCGGGGGTGTACGGTTCGTCTCCTCTGGCCGCTAGGCGGGGCGTCTGTCAAGGGCGTCCATTCCGAAACGCCCGCGAGGGCCGTGCGGCTTGACCGTGGGCGTGCCTTGGGATTATAAAGATGGGTCGCGCGCCAGTAGCTCAGGTGGATAGAGCAGCTGCCTTCTAAGCAGCCGGCCGGGGGTTCGAGTCCTCCCTGGCGCGCCAGTAAATTCAATGGGTTAGGCCTGTCGGCCTGGCCCATTTTTCTTGTTGGATAACCGGGGTGGATAACATTGTGGCCAACCATCCGAAAATACGAGGAAATTCTGGATAACATTTGGCAGACGCGCGGAGCAGGTCAGGGGCTACCTCTGTGCTCGCGACATCTCGCAATTTTTATGTTGTAAAACCCCGACAGGCGTGAGAATATAAAATAATTACAATTCCTAGGCAGCACGCCGACTTCGTGTGCAATCATCAATACATGAATCTGATTTGGAGATATATTCATGAGTAAGAGACGGGATCAGAAAATTCAAACTACAAGCAAAGAAAATGTCGTTCTCGCAGATTCGCATGATACTGCGTTGGTGGCCAAACCCAAGTCATCATTCCCGATAGTCGGCATCGGAGCCTCCGCCGGGGGGCTGGCAGCCTTCGAGGCGTTTTTTTCCGGCATGCCCGCAGACGCCGACCCCGGCATGGCCTTCGTCCTGGTGCAGCACCTGGCCCCGGACCACAACAGCATCCTCACGGACCTCGTCCGGCGTTACACACGCATGCAGGTCTTCGAGGTCGAGGACGGGATGGAGGTCAGGCCCAACTGCACCTACATCATCCCGCCCAATCACGACATGGCCTTCCTGAACGGAACGCTCCAGTTGCTGGCTCCCGCAGCCCCTCGCGGGCAGCGTCTGCCCATCGACTTCTTCTTCCGCTCCCTGGCCCAGGACCAGCACGAACGGGCCATCGGCGTGGTGCTCTCCGGCACGGGCAGCGACGGCACACAGGGGGTGCGCGCCATCAAGGGTGAGGGCGGAATGGTCATGGCCCAGAATCCGGAGTCCACGGAATACGACGGCATGCCGCGCAACGCCATCGCCACGGGCTTGGTGGATTTCGAACTGCCGCCAGCCGAGATGCCCGCCCAGATAATTTCCTATGTGGCCCATGCCTTCGGCAAGCCACCACGGCCCGGAGCCGCCCCGCTCCACAAGGCAGAGAGCGCGATCAAGAAGATCTTCGTTCTGTTGCGGGTCCAGACAGGCCACGACTTTTCCATGTACAAGCCAAGCACCATCCATCGCCGCATTGATCGGCGCATGGCTGTCCACCAGATTGAAACGCTGAACGATTACGTCAAATACCTCCAGCATAATCCACTTGAAGTGGAAGCGCTCTTCAAGGATCTGCTCATCGGAGTGACCAGTTTCTTCCGCGACCCGGAGGCCTTCAAGGCCCTTGAGGAGCACATCATCCCCAAGCTTTTCGCAGGCAAACAGACCGGGGCCAGCATCCGCATCTGGTCGACGGGATGCTCCACCGGGGAGGAAGCCTATTCCCTGGCCATCCTCCTGCAGGAGCGCCTGGAGATGCTGAAGCAGAGCTTCAACGTACAGATTTTCGCCACGGACATCGACAGCATGGCCATCGCCACGGCCCGCACCGGGCTGTATCCGGCCAGCATCGCCGCCGACATCTCGCCAGAGCGGCTTGGGCGCTTTTTCGTGGCCGAGTCCGACGGCAGAATGTACCGTATCCACAAAGGCATCCGGGACATGCTTGTGTTTTCCGAGCACGATCTGATCCGCGACCCGCCCTTCTCCAAGCTCGACCTCATCAGCTGCCGCAACCTCATGATCTACATGGGAGGGGAGCTGCAGAAGAGGCTCATCCCCATCTTCCATTACGCGCTGAACCCGGGTGGTTTCATCTTCCTGGGCACTTCGGAGACCGTGGGGGAATTCGGGGACTTGTTCTCCACGTTGGAGCGCAAGCTGAAGCTGTACCAGCGCAAGGACGACATCCACGGCGCTCGACGGACGGTTCCGGGCTACTATCTTCCGTTCCCGTCGTTGGAGGGCAAAGCCAATCAAGCTGTCGGCAAGACGCCCGCAGCAGGGAAGCTGCCGCTGCGCGAACTGACCGAACAGGCGCTCCTCACCCATGTCCCGCTGGTAGGCGTACTGGTGAACGCACAGGGAGCCATATTGTATCTTCACGGCCGCACAGGCATGTACCTGGAGCCTGCTCCAGGCGAAGCAGGCGTCAACAACATCCTGAAGATGGCCAGGGAAGGCTTGCGGCGCGACCTGACCACGGCCCTGCACAAAGCCTCGGTGACCAAGGCGGCCGTCCGCTGCGAGGGTCTGCGAATCAAAACCAACGGCCACTACACCTTGGCCAACCTCGTCGTCAGCCCGGTACCGACGCAGCTCGCCTCGGCCCCCGAGGACACCTTGTTCCTGGTCATCCTGGAGGAAATCCCAGGTGCGGACACCACAGGTGCGCCGGGAGCCATCCTGGAACCTGTCTGGGTTGAAGGCGGCACGGATGCGAACGTCGATGCGCGCATTACGGCACTCAAGCAGGAACTCCGGGTCAAGGAGGAGTATCTCCAGACCACCAATGAGGAGCTGGAGACATCCAACGAGGAGCTCAAGTCATCCAACGAAGAGATGCAGTCCATCAACGAGGAGCTGCAATCATCCAACGAGGAGCTGGAGACGTCCAAGGAAGAGCTGCAATCAGTCAACGAGGAGCTCGCCACGGTCAATGCGGAATTGCAGACCAAGGTGGCGGACCTGTCGCAGGCCAACAACGATATGAACAACCTGCTGGCAGGAACGGGCATCGCCACCATCTTCGTGGACCATCAGCTGCGCATCCTGCGGTTCACTCCAGCGGCCACCAGGATCATAAACATGATCCTCTCGGACGTTGGGCGGCCCGTGCGCCACATCGTGTCCAACCTGGTCGGCTACGACAGCTTGGTCGCGGACGCCCAGGAGGTGCTGGACTCCCTGACCCCGAAAGAGATCGAGGTGGAAACGGCCGAAGGCAACTGGTACACCATGCGCATCCGTCCCTACCGCACCCTCGACAACGTGATCGAAGGGGCGGTGATCACCTTCTTCGACATCACCGAGACGAAAAGAGCGCAGGAAATGCTGAAAAGGGCCAACGAGCAGCTCCGGCTGGCCATCGTTGTCCGCGACTCCCAGGACGCCATTCTCATGCTCGACATGGACGGCCGCATCATGGCCTGGAACCTTTCAGCACAGAAGCTGTTCGGCTGGAGCGAGGCCGAAGCGCTGTCCATGAACATGCGGGACATGCTCCCCTCCGAGTTGCGCGAGCACGAAATGGACAACCTCCTTGCTGTCGTCAAGAACGAAACCCAGGCGCCCTACTCCACAAAACGAATGAACAAGGACGGACGGACAATCGATGTGTGGCTGACCGCCACGGCAATGCTCGACAATGCCGGGCGAATCTACGCCATTGCGACCACCGAGCGGGCCGGCCTTGTACGAGGTGACCCATGAACGCCTCACTGCGCCAACGAGCCGAAGAGCTTGCCCGGGCGGGCAAAGCCCCGAGGGGACCGAAGCTGTCTCCCGAAGAGATGCAGGAGAAGCTCCATGAGCTTCTCGTGCATCAGATAGAACTTGAAATGCAGAACGAAGCGTTGCGCCAGTCCCAGGAAGACCTGGAAGCCGTGCGCGCCCGCTATTTCGACCTCTACGACATGGCCCCCATCGGCTATGTCACGCTCAACGAACAGGGCCTGATCCTCGAAGCCAACACCACCGTCGCCTCCATGCTGGGGGTGCACCGCAGCCTGCTTGTCAACCAGCCGATCAGCCGGTTCATCTTCAAAGAAGACCAGGATCATTATTACAGGCACCGCAAGCATCTCGTCGCATCAGGCGAGCCGCACTCGTGCACCCAGCGCGGATGCGAACTGCGGCTGGTGAACCAGGAAGGGATTTCATTCTGGGCGCAGATCGAAACGAAATCCGCCCAGGAGGCAGACGGGGAATTCGTGCACCTTACCATGGTGAGCGACATCTCCGCGCGCAAACAGGCGGAGCAGGAGACGGTCAAGGCGCAGGAATACCTCGCCAACATCCTGAATTCCATGCCATCAGCCATGATCGGGATCGATCTCCAGTGCGTGGTGACGCACTGGAACAGGGCTGCGGAAGAAGCAACCGGCACACCCGCACGGTTGGCCCTTGGCCGCCCTCTGGAGGACGCGTTCCCCAGGCTGC
Organism: Fundidesulfovibrio sp.; assembly: GCF_058402725.1. NCBI lineage: Bacteria > Pseudomonadati > Thermodesulfobacteriota > Desulfovibrionia > Desulfovibrionales > Desulfovibrionaceae > Fundidesulfovibrio > Fundidesulfovibrio sp. The sequence continues at coordinate 15,878 of NZ_JBZVFJ010000040.1, forward strand.
TCCCCCAGATGGACACCATCAGGGCCGCATTGCGGGACAGGACCCCCCAGAACACGAAACGCGAGGTGTTCATCCGCAACGGCGTCAGGAGTTACCAGGACGTGATGATCTACCCCCTGGTCACTGAGGACATTGTGGGGGCGGTGGTCCGAGTGGACGACGTAACCCGGCGGGTTCAAATCGATGAGATGATGGTGCAGTCCGAGAAGATGATGTCCGTGGGCGGCCTCGCCGCAGGCATGGCCCATGAGATCAACAACCCCCTGAGCGGCATTCTCCAGAGCGCGCAGGTGGTTATCTCCCACCTCCAGCCGGATGTCCCGGCCAACAGGATCGCTGCCGAAGCGAGCGGATGCTCCATGGACAGCATCCAGGCCTACTTGAATAAACGACAGATTCCCGAGTTCATGGAGGCCATCAACCAGTCTGGCGCGAGAGCCGCCCAGATCGTCTCCAACATGCTGGAGTTCTGCCGCAAGGGCGACGTACCGCAGCAGGCTGCGGACATAAACGCCTTGCTGGACAAGGCCGTGGAGTTGTCACGCTTCGACTATGACCTGAAGAAAAAATACGACTTCAAAACCATCACCATCGTTCGCGAATACGCTCAGGACCTCCCGGAGGTGTACTGCACCTGCGCCGAGATAGAGCAAGTCGCCCTGAACCTGCTCAAGAACGCGGCTCAGGCCCTCGTGAATCAGGACGCGATCACGAGCAAGCCGACCATCACGCTGCGGACCGCCCTCGACGGCGGCCTCCTGCGCATCGAGGTAGAAGACAACGGCATCGGCATGACCGACGCCGTGCGCAAAAGGGCCTTCGAGCCCTTCTTCACCACCAAGGGTGTCGGGGAAGGCACCGGACTGGGGCTCGCGGTTTCGTATTTCATCATCGTCACCAAGCACGGCGGCAGCTTCGATGTGCAGTCGCAACCCGGAATTGGAACACGCTTCATCATGCGCATCCCGTTTTCGCCGGATCAGACGGATGCCTGGACGGCGGCGGCAGAAACGCATGCAGAATCATAATCACTCCCCGCCGGGCCTTCCCGGCAGATCTTGGCACTGCAAGCCTCCTTCATGGAACCAAGGCATCCCGCAGTAGACTTTTACAGTGCAACCTGAATTGGCTGCACCAGGAGACGTACGATGACAGACAACCTGCGCAAGCGTGCGGAGATGCAGCTTAACACACGCAAAATTAAAACCGACGAGGCGATGACTCCAGAGGAAATGCTCCAGATGATGCACGAATTGCGCGTGCACCAGATCGAACTGGAGATGCAGAACGAGGAACTTCGGCGGACGCAGATGGAACTTGAAACCCTGCGCGCTAAATATTTCGATCTCTACGATCTGGCGCCCATCGGATACGTGACGCTAAGCGGCAAAGGGATGCTCCTTGAAACCAACGTTACCTTCGCGACCATGCTGGGCGTGCCGCGGGGAACGCTCGCCAACCAGCCCCTCAGCCGGTTCATCCACAAAGAGGACCAGGACATCTACTACAAGCACCACAAGCTGCTCGCCTCCACCGGCATGCCCCAGGGATGCGAACTGCGCATGATGAAGGCGGATGCGACGCACTTCTGGGCAAAGATAGATGCCGTCCCGGCCACCGAGGAAGGCAAAGCCACGGTGTACCGTACCGTCATAAGCGACATCTCCGCCCGCAAACATGCCGAACAGCTCCAGGCGGACATCGAGGGCATCATCCAGCACGACCTGCGCTCGCCCGCGTGCAACGCCGTGAACGTCGCCATGCTGTTGCTTGAGGGTGACGGGTTGAACGACCAGCAACGCCAGCTTCTGTTACTGCTGAACAACGCTGGCCTACAGATGCTGGACACACTGGACCGTTCGCTGGACATGCACAGGATCGAAACAGGACAGTACAAGGCCAATCCAAAGACCTTCAATTGCCTCCCTGTGATTCTTGAGATTATCCAGAACCTGCGCAACATGAAGCAGCACCGGAACACCTCCATGCAGGTGCTTCTGAACGGCGCTCCGCCTCCTGAGAATGTGCGATTCGCATGCTTCGGACAGGAGGAACTCTTACGCGCCTCCCTGTTCAACCTTATGAAAAATGCGGTGGAGGCTTCTCCCAAGGGGAGCATGGTGACCGTGAACCTGGCATCGGACAAGGACCGCCACATCGAGATACGCAATCAGGGCGTGGTTCCCGCGTCCATACGGGATCGGTTCTTCGACAAGTACAGCACGGCGGGCAAGCCCTACGGGACGGGGCTCGGCACCTACTCGGCGAAAATGATGATCGAGGCGCAGGGCGGCACGCTCACAATGCGCACTTCGGAGGAATCAGGCGAGACGGTCCTCACGATCCATCTCCCCTCGTGCGCGAGCTCCGCAGGCATCCAATAAGCTGTGTGACGGCACTGCCGCTCCGGAGAGCGCGCCGGGAAAGGATCCATGACCCGACAAGCACGGCGAGGCCCACTCGCCTCAAGACGACTCAATGGCTGCAAGGGATTTCAGATCCCCGCCCGGTTTAAGACAAGGACGCTGCATGGCCAGGATTCTTATCGTTGACGATGACGAGATTACCCGCATGGTGCTTTCAGACATCATTGGCGCGGAAGGACACACGGTGTACGCCGAGCCCTCCCTGGCCCGGGGAGTCAAGATAGCCGAATCAATCCCCATCGACCTCGTATTTCTGGACGTCTTCCTCCCCGACGGCAACGGCCTGGAGTATCTTGTACGGTTCACGCAACTGCCCTCAAACCCCTTGGTGATCATCATCACCAACGCGGGCAATCCCAACGGAGCGGAACTGGCCATTCGCAACGGAGCCTGGGACTACGTCGAGAAGCCGTTCTCACCAAAGGATCTTCAGCTCTCCATCCGCCAAGCCGTGGCGTTCCGCGAGAAAAAGGGCGACACCCTGCCCGTAAAGCGCAGCCGGATTGTGGGGTCGAGCCCCCAACTGCTGCAATGCATCCAGGAGATGTCCAGGGCGGCTCGAAGCAACGTGAGCGTGCTGTTCTACGGAGAAACGGGCGTCGGCAAGGACCTCTTCGTCAGGGCTTTGCACGAGAACTGTTCCGTATCGAACGGACCGTTCGTGATCGTGGACTGCGCGTCTCTCCAGCCCACCATCGCCGGAAGCGAACTCTTCGGGCACAAGAAGGGGTCGTTCACCAGCGCGGTGTCCGCAAACCAGGGACTTATCCAGCAGGCGCACGGCGGCACCCTCTTCCTGGATGAGATAAGCGAACTCGACCTCGAAACGCAGAAACTCCTGCTGCGCGTCCTGGAAACCCACAGGTATCGCCCCCTCGGCGAACACCACGAGGTGCACAGCGATTTCCGCTTCGTGTGCGCCAGCAACAGGGACCTTGAGGCCATGGTCGGGCCTGTACTTCGTTCCGGCGATGGCGCGGTCCAACTCCAGCACGGTAACCGCCGGATTTACCGGCCTCCCCCTGCGCAATTGCCAGGGCACATACTGTGCCGAACTGAAGAAGCTCGCATTGGGCCAGGAATTGAGGGTCCTGTTCAACGACACAGGCGGTGGCTGGTCCTATGTCGAGGTCGTGCAGACCGGAGAGAAGGGATGGGTGTGCAACGCCAACGTGTTTTAACCGTGTAGTTTTAGTCAACGACTACAGCGTCAGCAGTGCTTCTCACAACGCATCACCCGTGAGCCAAGGGGACTATATGACCAATACCAACACAATAAAAATGCGCATCATTCCTGCGCTGCTGGCCATTGCCTTGCTGATCTCGGCGATTCCTGCCGCTGCCGCAAAGCTTGTGCCGTCAGTCGACAACTTCATCCTCTTCCTGGACCACTCCAGCTCGATGAAGTTCTTCTACAAAGGCGTGCGCATCGTCGATCTTGGCGGACAGTCCAAGATTGTCCTGGCCAAGTCCGCCATGGTGGAGTTCAACAATCTCGTCCCGGACCTGGGCTACAAAAGCGGCGTGTACACCTTCGCCCCGTTCAGGAAGTACGCAGGCATGTCCCCGTATAGCCGGACAGCCGTGGCCAACGCCATTGACCCCATCAGCATCGATTACGAGACCTATGGCCGCGTCACCCCCATGGGCCCCGGCCTGCAGGAACTCGACAAGGTGCTCGGCAACCTGCCCGGCAGGACCGCAGTCGTCCTGTTCTCGGACGGCGACGAAAACCTGGGCATCGATGCCGTTGTCGAAGCCAAGCGCCTTCAGGCCAAATACAGCGACAGGCTGTGCTTTATGGTGGTCAGCTTCGCCGACAGCAAGCACGGTGAGAGCGTCCTGAAGCAAATCGCGGCCCTGTCCAGGTGCTCGTGCTTCGTGAATGGCGAAGAGTTCCTTCGCAACCAGGCCGCGCGCCTGACCTTCATGAAATGCGGCCTGTACCAGGAGCAGTCCGACATGGGCAGCGAGACAGTGGTCTTCCGCTCCATCTACTTCGACTTCGACAAGTACAACATCAAGCCGGAATTCATCCCGGTTCTCGACGAAGGCGTCGCCATGAGCATGTCCAAGTCCAACATGGGCGTCGTCCTGGAAGGACACACCGACTCCGTCGGCTCGGACAGCTACAACCAGGCCTTGTCCAACCGCCGCGCCAACTCGGTGAAGTCCTACTTCGTGAAGAAGGGCGTCGATGCGGGCCGCATCACGGCCATCGGATACGGTGAGGCACAGCCGCGCGCCGACAACGCCACAGCTGAAGGCCGCAAGCTGAACCGCCGTGTGGAGATCAAGTTCAAGCCCGTTCAATAACCCGCAACAACTCTGATTCCAGCCAGGCAGGGACCAACCATCCCTGCCTGGCGTTTTGGGGATATGAATCTCGAAACTTTCAAGCATGAACCGATGAGCCCGGTGCAATATGCCATTGTGACAATTTTCTTTGTTGCCAGGTACAACTTTCCACGAGACAGGCAGAGGATGTCATTTATTGAAGAACATTATGTTTTGCTCATTATTGCGAGGATACTGCCATAGTAATCAACGCGTTTGCACTCACGGCACGCACGCGTACCGCGCTACGGGGCGACCAGGATACTGAGCTGCTGCGCTCGGAATTGTTCAGCATAAAGCAACTGGAGCGCCACGCCGTCATGCTAGCCGTCCAGCATCGAATCGCCCAGAAGCCTGGGCCCGACAAGCTGCTGCCACGGCTGTCGGACAACGCCCACGTCCTGCTGGCGGCCTATGACGTTGTTACGGCGTCCACGACGCAGGGGCAACGACTCGTCCCTGCGGAAGCCTGGCTGCTGGACAACTTCTATCTCATTGAACAGCAGATCGTCATGGCCCGCCGCCATCTCCCACGCGGATACAGCAGGCAGCTGCCGCAGCTGGCCGAAGGCGCATCGTCTGGCTTCCCGCGCATCTACGCCCTGGCCCTGGAGCTTATTTCGCACATGGATGGCCGCGTCGATAGCGACAACGCCCACCAGTTCATCGCGGCCTATCAGACCGTGGAGCCGCTCAAGCTGGATGAACTCTGGGCGTTCCCCATCATGCTGCAACTTGCGTTGCTGGAAAATATCCGGCGAGTCGGCGTTCGCATTGCTCGCAGGCGTGAAGAGCGCGACGCGGCCATCCTCTGGGCGGACCGCATGCTCGCCACCGCCGAGTTGGAACCGAAACAGCTTATCCAGCAGCTGGCCAAGTTCGCCAATGCAGATGTCCCCCTGACCGCTCCGTTCGTGGAAGAGTTCTATGCCCGGCTTCAGGCCCAGGGCTCCGCCATGGCCTTCGTGCAGACCTGGGTCGAGCAGAAGCTGCGAGAACAGGGAGTCACGGCGACCCAGTTGTCGGAAGCCGCCGGACGGACGGCTGCGGCCAACCAGATCGCCATCGCCAACAGCATCGGCAGCCTGCGCTTCATCGGCGCGATGGACTGGCGCGATTACGTCGAGGCGCAAAGCGTGGTCGAGCGGATGCTGCGCGAGGATCCGGCAGGGATGCACGCCCTCCAGGATTTTTCCACCCGCGACCGGTACCGCCACGTGATTGAGGAAGTGGCCAAGGGCAGCACCAGGAGCGAACCGGAGGTGGCGCGCGAAACGATCGGTCTCGCCAAGGCCGCTGCCCAGGCGTTTGGAACCGGGGATCGAACCGCGCACGTCGGGTACTACCTGATCGACAAGGGCCACCACGTGCTGGAAAGCGCGGTCGGCTTCCGCCCCACCTTGAAATCGCGCCTTCGCGCCACGAGCCAAAAGCTCCGGCTCACCGCGTACCTCGGCTCCATTCTGGTGCTCACGGCTTTGGCTGCCTCCCCCGTGTTCCTCTCCGTTTCCGTGCTCGGCCCGGCTGACTGGAGATGCTGGCTGCTCGCGGTGGCGGGTGTGTTCGGCGTTTCCACACTTGCCGTCTCCCTGGTGAACCTGCTGGTCACGCTTTTCCTGCCTCCGCGCGGATTGCCGCGCATGGATTTTTCACAGGGCATCCCATCCGCGCACCGCACCATGGTGATAGTCCCCACCCTGCTGAGCACGCCGCAGGAAATTGATGACCTTCTCGAAGCATTGGAAATCCGCTACCTCGGCAACCGCGACCGCAATCTGTTCTTCGCCTTGCTCACGGATTACCGCGACGCTTCCGAGCGTGCGCTCCCTGGAGATGACGAACTGCTGGCGCACGCCCGCTCGGCAGTGCAGGCACTCAACGAGACCTACCGTGACGATCGCCCGTGCGTCTTTTACCTGTTCCATCGTCCACGTGTCTGGAATCCGTACGAACAGGTCTGGATGGGCTTTGAGCGCAAGCGCGGCAAGCTGGAGCAGTTCAACTCCGTGCTGCGCGGCGGCGACGTCGCCGCATTTTCCGAGATCGTTGGAGACTTGGGCGTGCTTGGCTCGATCAAATACGTCATCACCCTGGACACCGACACGCAACTGCCGCGCGACACGGCGCGCACGCTCATCGGCAACATCGCCCATCCTCTCAACAGGCCGGTGTACGACGCCGCGAAGGGGCGCATCGTCGACGGGTACGCCATCCTGCAACCCCGCGCTTCCATCAGCCTGACCAGCGCTGGGCATTCGCTGTTCACCAAGTTGTTCGCGGGCGAGTCCGGCATCGACCCCTATTCGCGCGAAGTGTCCGACGTCTATCAGGACCTCTTCGGGGAAGGATCGTTCATCGGCAAGGGCATCTATGATGTGGACGCCTTCCGCCAGGCCGTTGATGGCCGCTTTCCCGAGAACCTCATCCTCAGCCACGACCTGCTGGAAAGCGGCTATGCCCGCTCCGCCCTGGTGACCGATGTGGACCTCATCGAGGAGCATCCCGCCAGTTACGCCATCGAGACGAGCCGACGCCACAGGTGGATTCGTGGCGACTGGCAGCTCACCGGATGGCTGCTCCCGAGCGTGCTGGGTCCGCCGGGGCCGGATGGAACAAAATCAAGACGGCAGCCCAATCCGCTCACCGCCTTGTCGGTCTGGAAAATTTTCGACAACATCCGGCGCAGCCTTGTGCCGCCGTCGCTGTTGGCCATGCTGGCGGGCGGCTGGCTGCTCGTGCCGGGATCGCCGTGGTTCTGGACCCTGCTGGTGGCGGGCGTGGTGTTCCTGCCTGACCTGTTGCGGGCCGGTATCGTACTCGTCCGCAAGCCGGACGACCGCAACTGGCTGGTGCACACGGCGCTCTCAGGAAGAGCGGCCGGTCGTCCCTTGACGCTCGCCCTGCTGACGCTCACGTTCCTGCCGTACGACGCGCTCATATGCGTGGACGCAATTCTGCGCTCTGGCCTGCGGATGCTGTTCACCCGGCGTGGATTGCTGGTGTGGCACATGCCCAGCTATGCCCGGCGCAACGCGCGCCGGACCCTGGCGGCGTTCTGCGTTGAGATGTGGGCCGCTCCGGTTCTGGCGGCTGCGCTGGGCTTCGCGGTATGGACCCTCCACCCTGCGGGTTTGATCTCCTGCGCGCCGGTGCTGCTCCTGTGGCTGCTCTCTCCCGCCGTGGGGTGGTGGATCAGCCTCCCGCTCCTGCCGCCTGCGCAGGAGCTGACCGACGAACAGCGGAAATTCCTGCGAGCGTCCGCCAGGAGAACGTGGCGTTTCTTCGCGGAGTTCGTGGGGCCGCAGGACAACTGGCTCCCGCCCGACAACTTCCAGGAGTATCCAAGTGCGGTCATCGCCTCACGCACCTCGCCAACGAACATGGGCATGTCCCTGCTGTCTGCACTGGCCGCCTACGATTTCGGCTATATCCCCGCCGGAGAATTTCTGCGGCTGACGGGCAACACCATGTCCACCATGGAGAAACTGGAGCGCTATCGCGGCCATTTCTACAACTGGTACGACACCCGCACGCTGACGCCGCTTCGCCCGAAGTATGTTTCCTCGGTGGACAGCGGCAACCTGGCGGGCAGCCTGCTTACGTTGCAAGCGGGTCTTGCCGGACTGAAAGACCACCCTGTGCTCTCCCCGCGCGCGTTCCACGGACTTCAGGATACCGTACAAGTGCTGTCCGAATACGCGCCTTCCTCACGCATCCCCGAGCTCGCGAAGAAGATCAGGCTGCTTCAGGACACCCTGCAAGCACTCACGCGCGACGGCCTGCCGCGAACGCTGGCCGCTGCCTACATCGCCCTGGCCGAAATTCGCCGCCATGGCGAGGGGCTTGCTTCATCGCTGCCACCCACCGCACTCGATGACGAACTGCACTACTGGGCGAACGCGTTCGTCCAACAGGCCCACACGATTGAGGACGACATCAGGACGCTGATTGCTGATCCGCAGACGGCGGGCGACATTCCAGGACTGGCGGAGCTGGCCCTGGGTGTGATCGACCCCACGCGGCCAGCCGGGCTTGCATCACAGCGTGCAGCCGCGCTGGAGCGCCTGGCGATCATCGACGACCTGATGGAGCGTTGCCGGGAACTGTCCGCCATGGATTTCGAATTTCTCTACGACACGTCGCGCGACCTGCTGACCATCGGCTACGACGTGGGCGAACGCCGCCGCGACCCCTCCTGCTACGACCTGCTCGCCTCGGAGGCGCGCCTGACCAGCTTCCTGCTCATCGCGCAGGGGCAGATCCCGCAGAAACACTGGTTCTCGCTGGGGAGACTTCTCACCAGCCATGGCCGCGACGTGAGCCTTATCTCCTGGAGCGGCTCCATGTTCGAGTACCTCATGCCGCAGCTCGTCATGCCCAGTTACGAGAACACCCTGCTGGAGCAGACCTGTAAGGCCGCCGTGTCCCGCCAGATCGAATATGGCCGCCAGCGCGGCGTGCCCTGGGGAATTTCCGAATCCTGCTACAACGCCACGGACGTGCTCCACGTCTATCAGTACCGGGCCTTCGGCGTCCCCGGGCTTGGCTTCAAGCGCGGCCTGGGTGACGATCTGGTGATCGCACCCTACGCCAGCGCACTGGCCCTCATGGTCCTGCCGAGAGAGGCCTGCCGCAACCTTCAAACGCTGGCGACCAGCGAATTCCAGGGCGCGTATGGCTTCTACGAGGCCGTGGACTACACGCCGTCGCGCGTGCTGCGCGGCAAGAGCCACGCAGTGGTGCGCGCGTTCATGGCGCACCATCAGGGCATGAGCCTCCTGGCCTTCGAGCATGTCCTGCTGGGCCAACCCATGCAACGACGCTTCATGGCCTCCCCCCAGGTGCGGGCCACGGATTTGCTGTTGCAGGAGCGCGTGCCCAAGAAGGGGGCGACGCTTCACCCGCACGCAGCGGAAGTGAGCGCCGCCGCGCGCCCGACCGCAACGGAAGCGGACGCGATCATGCGCGTTTTCACAGACCCCAACACGCCGATGCCCGAAGTGCACCTGCTGTCCAACGGCAGATACCACGTGATGACAACCAGCGCAGGCGGAGGCTACAGCCGCTGGCATGATCTGGCCGTCACCCGCTGGCGCGAGGACGCCACCTCAGATTGCTGGGGCGCTTTCATCTACCTTCGCGATATCGACACGGGCCGCTACTGGTCCACCGCGCATCAGCCGACGCTGCGCAAGGCCGATCACTACGAGGCGACCTTCGTGCAGGGGCGGGCCGAATACCGCAGGCGCGACCAGGCCATCGAAACGCACACCGAGATCAGCGTTTCGCCGGAAGATGATGTGGAAATCCGCCGCGTCACGCTCACGAACATGTCCTCGCGCACCCGCAGCATCGAGGTGACCAGCTACGCCGAGGTCGTGCTGGCTCCGCTCAATGCGGACCTGTCCCATCGCGCCTTCAGCAACCTGTTCGTACAGACCGAGATCCTGCCCGACCGCCAGGCGATCCTCTGCACCCGGCGTCCCCGCACGCCGGGAGAGCACCTGCCGCTCATGTTCCACCTGTTGGCGGCGCCCGGCGCGACCGCAGGGGAGCCGTCCTTCGAGACCGACCGCGCCAGGTTCATCGGGCGGGGCCGCAGCGCCGCCAATCCGGCGGCGCTGGATGACGGCTCACCGGTAATGCTCTCCAACACCGGCGGGTCCGTGCTTGATCCTATCGTGGCGATCCGGCGCATCATCACCCTGGCTCCCGACGAATCGGCCAGCGTGCAGATCATTTCCGGCGTGGCCGACACGCGCGACGCGGCCCTGACGGTGCTCGAAAAGTATGCCGACCGGCACTTCGTGGAGCGCGCGTTTGAAATGGCCTGGTTTCAGAGTCAGGAGGTGCTGCGTCACCTGGGCGCGACCGAGGCCGACGCGCAGATCTTTGGCCGCCTGGCGACTTCCGTCATATACGGCAGCGCCACACGCCGCGCCGCCCCGGGCGTCATCGCGCGAAACCAGCTCGGCCAAGCCGGGTTGTGGCGCTTCGCCATCTCCGGCGACCTGCCCATCGTCCTTCTGCGCATAAGCGACCTGAACCGCATCGGGCTGGTCAAGGAAGTGCTTCAAGCCCACGCCTATTGGCGAATGAAAGGCCTGAGTTCGGACCTGATCATCCTGAACGAGGATTTCACA
>NZ_JBZVFJ010000041.1:0-26359 GCF_058402725.1 Fundidesulfovibrio sp.
ACTGGAGATGCTCGAGGCCATCCCCTACGGGATCTTCTTTCTCAGCCCCGACCTGGCCGAATACGCCGCGTCGCTCATCCAGGCCGACGCCCGCGGACTCTTCCACCTGGCCAACGCCGGGCGCGCCAGCTGGTGCGAACTGGCCGGCGAGGCCGTTGCCGCCGCAGGGCTCACCTGCCGCGTCCGGCCCATCACCACCGCCGACTACCCCCTCAAGGCCGCTCGCCCCGCCTACTCGGTCCTCGACACCACGAAATTCACCCGGACCACCGGAGTCGCCCCCAGGCCCTGGCTCCAGGCCCTGCGCGAGTACATCTACGCAGAGCTGGAGGGCGACCCGCGCTAGCCGCCCGCCACCACGCCGGGGCTCCGGCGATGCCCGGAGTCCGCACCGGCGGGACGCCACCCCAAGGCAAGGGGTTGCGATCCGGGCGTGGCCCGTTTTCCCGGAACTGGACGCGCGGGCATGCGCGCAGGAAGAACGCGCCCGGGACACGCGCGACATCCGGGCTGGTCAGAACGCGTGGACTCCGGTAGATGGCTTGCCCCGGGACACATCGGAAAGCATGACCATTTGTCGGGTGGCCCCGCTGGGCCGCCCCAGGCTGCTGACGCGCTCGACGGGGGCAAGGCATGTGCGGTTGGATCGATTGGGACGAAGTGCCGGATTTGGCCGAGGGTGAACGGCTGGCGCTCTTTGGAGCCGGCCTCGGCTCGGTGCGGTTCCTGGAGGGCTGCGCCGAAAGGGGCTTGAACCTCGAGATCGCGGCCGTGATCGACAACGACCCCAGCCTGCAAGGCAAGCACCTGGGCCATGCGCCGATCTTCGGCCCTGCCGCCCTGGCGGGGCTCTCCTTCTCCCGCATCATCGTCACCACGGTTTCCGGCCGCGAGGCCGTGGCCGGGCAGTTGAGGCGTCTGGGCTACGTCGAGGGCTCGGACTTCTGGCTCGTAGGCTCTTTCCCGTCCTCGGCCGGGAGCAACCTGGACCTCTTCCTGCGGCATCTCGCGCCGCGCTGCCCCCGCCTGGAGGGCCTGCGCGCCCTGCACATCGGCCCCGGAGGCTTTTTCGGCCTGGAATGCTGTCTGGCCGCGCTGGGCTTGGCCCCGACGGCCCTCGACGCCTTCTCCTTCAACCTGCGCTACCCGGACGTGACGAGCCGCTGGCCGGACTACCGGCGCATGGGCGAAGAGTTCCCGGCCCGGGCCTCGGCCGCCGGGCTGAAGGCCGCAGGCCTGGACGCCGCCTGGCGCGGAGTCTTCGAGATGCGCGGCGAACGCACCCTGATCCGGGATCAGGTGGTGGATTACCGCTACCCGCACCGTTTTTCGTCACTTCCCTTCGACGACGGGCGTTTCGATGTGCTCGTCTCCTTCGCCGTGCTGGAGCATGTCCGTAGGCCGGAGGCGGCAGTGGCCGAGAGCCTGCGCGTCCTCGCGCCCGGCGGCTACGCCCTGCACAAGATCATCACCCGCGACCACCGCTCCTTCAGCCGCGTGGGCGGGTTCACGCCCATCTCCTACCTGCGCTCGTCAGCCGAGGAGTGGGAGGCCATCAACCGCGACAAGTTCCACCAGAACAGGCTTCTGCCCTCCATGTGGCGCGAGTTGTTCCAGCGGGAAGGCTTCGAGCTGCTGGAATACGCCGTGCTCGGCTCCCACCCGGCGACCGAGGACGAGCTCGCGGGCCTCCACGACGACTATCGCGGCCTCCCGCCTGAACTCCTGGCGGAGATGGACTGCCTCGTCGTGGCCCGCAAGCCCGCCTGACCGCGCCGCTTCCCGTCCCGCCGTCCTCCCTGGCCGGGGCCGCCCCCGGGCTGGCAGCCCGTTGACAAAGTCGATTCCTGCAGCCTGGTCAAAAACCGCTGGCAAGGCGCAGGGAAAAAGCCAAGCCCGAAGCGAACTTTTCCTGCGTGAGGGTTTGGCGTGAGGGTTTGCCTTTTTCCCTGCAACGCAGCCAGCGAGGATTCTTCCATTAACAGGCTGCCAGGCCCCGCCTATTTCACGATGTAGTCCGTGAAGGGCTTGGGCATGGTCACGATCCAGAGCTTCGTCTTTTCGCCGTTGGGCGCAAGCGTCACGCGGCTGGCGACGGGTTTGCCTTCCAGGTGGAGCGTGCCGTCCTGTCCCACGGTGTATTCGTCGGGTTTGACGGCTGTCTTGCCGTCCTTGGTGGTGGCGGGCGCGGAGATCTCGGCGGTGAGGCCGAAGTCGTTGTCGCAGATCAGGGCGAAGGCGCGCTCGTCCACCAGGGCGAGTCCTTCGGCCTTCTCTGGGCTCCAGCCCAGGCTGCGCAGGTCGGCCACGAGCCATTTGCGGGCCAGGGTCATGCCTTGCATGCCGGTGGTTTCCAGGGGCAGGTCCGGCAGGGAGGATGCGGTGGAGATGTCCACGAGGTAGAGCATGGTGCGCAGGGCCTTGTCGCGTCCTTCGCCCTGCTCCAGCACGAGGAAGAGGGTGTCGGAAAGGGCGGCCACGTCGCCGATCTTGGCGTCGGCGGTGCGGCGGTAGGCGTGGGTGTCGAGGGGGTAGGCGAGCATGCGGACGCGGGCGGTGGAGGGATCGAACTCCACGAGGCGCGTGAAGGACGCCGTGGAATCCTTGACCTTGCCGTCGGTGTCCAGGATGGACTGCACGGCCGCGACGATCTTGCCCGAGGGCGTGACGCACACGCCTTCGAAGCCCCGGTTGGGCTGGCGCCTGGCGAGGATGGAGGGCAGCCCTGCGCCCGGGCCGAGCTTGCGCTTGAGGACGAAGGTCCGGTCGTCGAATTCCGCCAGGAAGGGGCCGTACTCGTCGGCGATCCAGAGGCTGCCGCGCGGCTGGTCCACGGCCACGCCTTCGGGGTCCAGGCCGTTTTCGTCGCAGGGCAGGGGCTTGAGCGCGGCGTCGAGGGGGACTTCGCCGGTGGACCCCGCCTGGCCCTTGGCCGGAGGCAGCCCGGTGACGGGTTTGCCGTCCCGGGTCTTGAGGGGGGCGACGCGCTGGAGGTCCGCCTTGCCCCCTTTGACGCGCAGGAGCGCCAGGGAAGGATGGAAGTCCGGGGCGGGGAAGATCTTGGCGGGCTCACCGCGCGGGTCGCTCCCGGCCAGCCAGCGGGGCGAGTCGGCGTTGGGTCCCCGGTCGGTGACGGCGTAGAAGAGGAGCGCGCCGTCTTTTTCCTTGCGCAGGAAGGCGAGGCCGGAGCCGACGCCCAGGGGGAAGCCGGCGGGGAAGGCCTTCTTGAGGGCTTGCGGCGCGGGCACGTTGGATTTGGGAGGCACGCGCACGTCCTGGGGCTGGACGACGGGATTCTGGGCCAGGGCCTCGGAGGCGGCCAGCGTGAAGGCCATGAGGAACAGGAGGGCGCGTCGCATGGAGGTCTCCTTGAAGGGGTGATGGGGCTCTTCTGGCTCCCGGAGGTTTCGTTCGCGTGACGCCTCAGTAGTCGGTGGCCTTTTTGGGGAGCGTGACGAGCCAGATCCTGGGGACTTCCCAGGTGGGTTTGAGGGTGAAGGACGCCTTGACGGGCCGTCCCTCGCAGACCAGGGAGCCGTCCGGGTTCAGGGTGTAGGCGGCGGGGTCCAGGACGGGTTTGCCGTCGGAACCTGTGGCGAACCCCGCGATCTGGGGCTCGACGCCGAAGCCGTGGCCGCTCATGAACAGAAGGGTGCGCCCGTCGTTGAGCAGGGTCATGCTTTCGGCCCATGAACCGGTGAAGCCCGCCTGCTTGAGGTCCAGCACGAGGGTCTTGCGTGCGGAGTTGATGGCCAGGGCGCGCCACTGGGCCTTGTCGGTGACGGCCTCGGGCGGCTGGCCCGCCTCGTTGCGCACGGTGTGGATGTTGTGGGCGCGGGTGAGGTCGGCGGAGAAGACGCGGACGAGTGGCGCTCCATCCTTGCCGAGGCCCTGCTCCAGCACGAGGAGGCGCTTGTCGGCGTAGGCCACGGGGTCGCCGGTGGTGACGCTTTCGGGATCGGCGTAGTCTTCCTCGAGCAGGTAGGGCATCTGGCGCACGCGCTCGGAGGAGGGGTCGAACTCCACGATGCGCGTGAAGTGGCCGGGCTTGCCCTCCCATGCCAGGGGCCTGCGCATGATGGTGTAGAGCTTGTCCGTGGGGGAGAGGCTCACGCCCGAGAAGCCGCCGCCCGGGCGTTTGGAGCCCAGATAGGGCTCCAGGCCGTCGCCGGGGACGTAGAGGGCCTGCACGTGGCCGCCCCCGGAGGAGACGCGGGCCAGGGCGGGACGGTAGCCGTCCACGATCCAGTAGGCCCCGCGCTTGAAATCGTAGACCACGCCGGTCGGGTCCATGCCGGTGGGGTCGAAGGCGAGGGGTTTGAGCCCCAGGCTGAGGGGGATTTCCACGTGCGCGCCCGTTTGCCTGGAGGCCGGGGGCAGTCCTCGCAGGGGTTTGCCGTCCTCCCCGGCCAGGGGGAGCACGCCCGTGACCTCGGCCCTGGCCCCGGAGAGGATCAGCGTGACCACGGCGGGGGTGTAGTCGGGCAGCACGAAGAGCGCGGAAGGGGCGGTCCCGGCGGCTTCGGCCACGGAGGGACCGCGCAGCGTGGGGCCGCGCCCGGTGAGGGAATGCAGGACCATGGCCCCGCCCGGTTGCGCCTGGGCGCAGGAGAGCCCGTACCCCAGACCGAGGGCGAACCCCTTGGGCGCGACGGCCTTGAGCGCCGGCGGCGCCGGGATGGCCATGCCGGGCGGCGTGACCACCTCGGAGGAGCGGATGGCCTGGGCGTCGGCCCGCACCGGGAGCACTAGCGCCGGGAGCGCCCAGAGGGCCAGGAGGAGCGCCAATCGTAGTGTCATGGCTGGTACCTTCCTCAGTTCTTGTAGTCCTGGGTGTCGATGGCCAGGCGTTTGAGGATTTTCTGAAGGCTGGCCCGCTCCAGGCCCGAGACGCGCGCGGCCTCCGAGACGTTGCCCCGGGTGCGGCTGAGCAGCTGTTCCACATAGGAGCGCGTGAAGGCTTCGAGGGCCTGGTTCTTGGCGTCCTGGTAGCTGCCCAGGGCGCAGGAGGCTGCCTGGGCCACGCCGAGGGGACCGCCGTCCGCCGCCAGGGCGGCGTGGGCGTCGATGACCCTGCCCTGGGCGAACACCACGAGACGGCGTACGAAGTTCTGGAGTTCGCGCACGTTTCCGGGCCACTCGCGCCCGGCCAGGTAGCCCAGGGCGTCGGGGGTCAGCTCCTTTTCGGGGAGGTTCATCTCCTTGCAGGTGCGGCGCAGGAAGTGCGCGGCCAGGAGCGGGATGTCCTCGCGGCGCTCGCGCAGGGCGGGCGTGGCCACGGTGAGCACGTTGAGGCGGTAGAAGAGGTCCTCCCGGAAGGAGCGGTCCTTGATCTTCTCCTCGAGGTGCTGGTTGGTGGAGGCGATGATGCGCACGTCCACGGCCACGGTCTCGCTGCCGCCCACGGGGCGCACCTCGCGCTCCTGGAGCACGCGCAGGAGCTTGGTCTGCACGTTCATGGGGATGTCGCCGATCTCGTCGAGGAGGATGGTTCCGGCCTCGGCGGCCAGGAAGAGGCCCTTGCTGGCCTTCTCCGCGCCGGTGAAGGCCCCCTTCACGTGGCCGAAAAGCTCGCTTTCCAGGAGCTGTTCGGGGATGGCGGGGCAGTTCACGCAGATCATGGGTCCGTCGCTGCGCTGGCTCATGGCGTGCACGGCGCGGGCCACCACCTCCTTGCCCGTTCCGGACTCGCCCTGGATGAGCACCGTGTAGTCCGAGCGGGCCACGGCGGCGATGGTCTCCTTGAGCCTGAGCACCGAGGGCGATTCCCCGATGAGCTCGCGCCAGGTCTCGGCCTCGGCCACGGATTCGCGCAGCCTGCGGTTCTCCGAGAGCAGGCGGGCGCGCTCCAGGGCCTTGTCCAGGGTGAGGAAGAGGGTGTCGGGCTCCACGGGCTTCACCAGGAAGTCGTAGGCCCCGGCCTTGAGGGCGGCCACGGCCGAGCCCACGTCGCCGTGGGCCGTGAGCATCACGGCGGTGAGCGAGGGGGCGCGGTCCAGGGCGCGCTCCAGGAGCTCCTGGCCGCTCATGCCGGGCATGCGCAGGTCGGTGAAGAGGATGGAGGGCTGGGCCTTGTCGAGGAGGTCCAGGGCCTCCTGGCCGCCGCCCGCCAGGAGCACGTCCAGGTTCTCCCGGCGCGAACCGATGAGCCGGGCCAGGCCCCGGGCGAAGTCCGGCTGGTCGTCCACCACGAGCACGGTTTCACGCCGCGGCATGGGCGTCCTCCCGTTCCCCGGCCAGGGGCAGGCGCACGGTGAAGAGCGCGCCGCCGGGGCTCTGGGCCTCCACGCTGCCGCCCATGTCGTTGACCAGGCCGTAGACCACGGCCAGGCCCAACCCGGTGCCCTTGCCCACCTCCTTGGTGGTGAAGAAGGGGTCGAAGATGCGGCCCAGGGTGTCCTTGGGGATGCCGGGGCCGTTGTCGGCCACGCGCAGCACGGCCTGCCCGTCCTCCAGGGCAACGCTCACGGCGATGGCCCCCTTGCCAGGCTCCACGGCGTCCAGGGCGTTGATGAGCAGGTTGGAGAGGATCTGCTCCAGGGCGGCGGCGTCGGCGTTGACGGGCGGCAGGTCGGGCGGGGCGTCCAGGGTCATCTCCTTGCCCTCGGCGGCGGCCTGGGCGTGGTAGACGTTCACGGTGCGCCGGGCGGTCTCGGCCAGGTCGCAGGGTCCGGCGACGCCCTTCTTGGGACGCACGAAGTCCAGGAGATCGCGCAGCACCTTCTGGGCCTGGCGGGTGTGGCGCACGATCACGTCCACGTCCTCGCGGCCCTGGCCCAGGCCGGGCAGGCCCTTGAGCAGTTCTGCGTAGAAGAGGATGACGCCCAGGGGGTTGTTGATCTCGTGGGCCAGGCCGGCGGCCAGGCGTCCCACGGCCAGGAGCTTCTCGTTCTGCTGGGCCAGCTCGCGCATGCGCCGCTCCTGGGTGACCTCGCGGGCGTAGGCCACCAGACGCCCGCCCCGGTCCATGAACTCCGGCAGCGGATAGAGCGACACCAGGAAGGTGCGCTCGCCCGGCAGCACCACCTCGCGCACGGCAGGCCCCGAGAGCACGGCGGCGGGCAGGGTGCGCCCGGAGCGGATGCCCAGGGCGTCGCAGAGCACGGCCGCGCCCGAACCGGCCACTCCGCCGCCCGGCAGGGCCAGCCCCTGGGCCGAGGCGTTGGCCAGCACCACCTGGCCGCGCCCGTCCAGGAGCACCACCGGGTCCGCGATGCCCTCGAACACGGCCTGGAGCAGTCCGTTCTGGCGCAGGAGGCTGTCCAGGGCGTCCATGTTCTCGATCACCACGCCCAGCTGCTGGCCCACGGCCATGAGCACGTCCACGGGCATGGGGGCCGGGGCCTGGCCCTCGGGCCAGGAGAGGGCCAACAGGCCCTGGGTCGCGCCGGAGGTCTGCACGGGCACGAAGGCCTGCCCGCCCCGGGACTCGAACGCGCCCCGGGCGGCCATGCGCTCCCAGGCGTGGGGCATGGGCGTGGCCGGGGCCTCGCGGGGCCAGGAGAAGGCCTGGCCCAGGGCCATGGCGCAGCAGTAGGTGGCGCGCCGGGCGCGGAAGCGCCGGGCGATGAGCCCCAGGCAGCCTTCCAGGATCTCCTGGCGGCCGCGCGTGCGGTTGAGGCCGTCGAGCAGGCTCACGAAGAGGCCCACGTCGGCGCGGCGCTCCTCGGCCTCGCGGGCCAGGCCCTCGGTGCGCTCCTCCACGCGCTCCTCCAGGGTGGCCGCGTAGGACTGCAGCTGCGCCCTGGCCTGGCGCAGGCTCTCGGCGAAGTGCTCCATGGAGTGCAGCATCTGTTCGATCTCGTCGCGGGGCAGCCCGGCGGGCAGGGCCTGGGGGGCGCTGGCGGCCTGGGCGGCCTCGGGGAAGTGGCGGCCCATCACCTCCAGGCCCCGGCGCAGGTTGTGCACCACGAGGCGGTTGAAGAAGACGTAGATGGTGGCGAAGAGGAAGATGGCCCCCAGGCTGAACATGAGCACGAAGCCAAGGGTGGCCCCCTGGATGCGCGCCACGGTGGCCTCCATGGGCAGACGCACAACGTGGGCTCCGGCCAGCTCGCCCTCCTTTCGGTTGAAGCCGCGCTCGGGGCCGAAGGCCTCCACCAGCTCCTTGGGGGCCATGGCCGGGTCGCCGTGGCAGCGCAGGCAGAAGCCCTGGTAGCGCACGGGCTGGGCCAGCACCATGTACTGCTTGCCGCCTTCCATGAGGATGGCCTCGTCCCACTCGCGGTCCGGATCGGCCTGGAAGCGGGCGATGAACTCGCGCTCCAGGCCCCTGGCCTCCAGGTCGGGGCTGCGCGCGCCCAGGGCCACGCGTCTGAAGCCGAAGTCCTCCCTGCCCTCGGGGCCTGTGGGGGCCATGGCGGCGCGGGCCAGGGCCGTGCAGCTCATGGCTTCGAGCAGGCCCTTGTCCTCCAGGAGCGCGCCGGAGATGGCGGGGCGCAGGTTGTCCTGCACATAGACGTGGAGCGATTCCACGCCGCGCAGGATCACCTGGGCCTTGCCGCGCGCCTCGTTCTCCAGGGTTTCGCGCAGGTACTGCTGGAGCAGGTAGACGAAAAAGACGCCGATCACGGCCATGATGGCCGCAAGGCCGAGGATGAACTTGGTCTGGAGGTTGCGGGGCCTGGGGAAACGCATAGGGCCATGATACCGCGCCCGGGGCCGGAGGGCAACACGGTCGGACGCTGCGGCGGGCTGCGGTCGCATGAGGGCGGTCCCGCCCCGGAAGCCGCGTCAGGGGTTGCCGGCCATGTCCTCGTCGCGCCGCGCCAGGAAGCGGGCGTACTCCGGGGTCAGGTGGCGCGTGGAGAAGAGATGGACCGCCCCCTCCGGGCTCTGCGTGAAGCGGATGTCGGCGTAGACCTCGCTTGCGGCCATGGTTTTCAGGGCGGCGGCGATCTCCTCGGGCGCGAGAGCGAAGGGCGGGCACTCGAAGAGCTCCGGCCGGACGGGCCGGGGATAGTCCCGGGAGTTGATCCGCACCTCGGCCGCGATGAGTTCCGCCGTGTTGCCCCGGCGGTCGAGGATGCCCGCGAAGTGGCGGCTCAGGAGGGCGGGCATGTGGTACCTGGCCTCGCCGTCCAGCCCCGTGAAGCAGGCGATGTCCGGCTCCCGGGCCAGGCCCTCGGCCAGCAGCTCGGCCAGCCCTTCCGCAGAGGCCGCAGGGACCGGAAGGGCCGCAGAGGCCTGCGGGGCCTCGCCGCCGAGTTGCCCGGCCACCGAGGCGGCGATGTCGGCCAGCCCGGCCAGGCGGGCCTGCGCGCTGGCCTGGCGCACCGCCTCGCGCGCCAGGAGGAGCGGATCATTTTCCCGGTTCATTGGAGGCTCCCGGCAGGAGGTTCAGGCGCTCAAGGGCCGCAGCCGCTCCGTCCAGGCCGAGGCGAGCGTAGGTCTCGCGGGTCGGCGCGCCGCTGGCCTTGTCCCAGCCCATGACCCCGTAGAACATGTCCAGGGCCGTTGCGATGTCGGCGCGGTCCATGCGGATGGTCCCCTGGGTGAAAGGCTGCTGGCCGTGCTTGTCCTCGTAGAGCCAGTCCGGCGTCAGGTCGTGCTTCTCGCGCATGGCGAGGGTCCCCATGTCCCGGATGGTCAGGGCGCGGTGCAGGGTGAAGATGCGCTCGCCCATGAGGTCCAGCTCTTCGCGGCTGGTCGCGCGGCCGGTGGCCAGGCTGAAGAGCTTCGATTCCAGGCTGTCGTCGCCCCGGTAGCCTTGCTCCTTGAGGGGCGAGGCCACCCACGGCCCCATCCAGTTGCACAGCCCCAGGCTGTCGTGCAGCTCCTTGCGCACCAGCGACCACCTGGCCCGCCGGGCCTTGTGGACGTTCATGGGCCTGTAGTCGCCCACCGCGTCCACGCTGTCGGGCGAGCCCCAGATCTCCCCGGCCAGCCGCTTCTGCTCCGCGATGGGCAGGCCGTTGCGCACGAAGTTGGTGTGCGAGTGGCACTGCGCGTCCCGGTTGTACTGGGTGTTGATGAGCACCCCGCACTGGCCGTCGTCCTCGTTGGCGTGGTGCTTGGGGTGGCCCATCTTCCAGTAGAGCGTGGAATGGTCGCGCTTCCAGTCCTCCTCTTGGATGCCCCAGTGCCGGAAGAGCCCGGCCGTGCCCTGGCTCAGCACCTGGCCCAGCTCGCCCTGGCGCTCGCTCAGGCGGGGGATCAGGTCGAAGAGGAAGGCCGGGTCCCCGGCGTCGTACTTGTCCCAGGCGTAGGAGGCGTACTCCTTGGCGGGCAGCCTGGCCTTCAGGGTTCCGTCGGAATACAGCTTCACGAAGTCGCGCTGCAGCTGGCCGTAGTTGCACCACAGCCCGTAGTCGTCGGCCAGGTGCATGCCCACCATGCAGGCCTCGAGCGAGCCGAGACCCTTGTTTCCGCCCGGCATGTTCCGGAAGAACGCCCGCCCGAACACCAGGCCGACGCAGGTGTTCTGGCCCACCTCCTTGATGCCGTACTTGGCCGCCACCGAGGGCATCTTGACGACGGTGTGGCAGCGTATGGGGCAGGCCGTGCAGCCGTTGCCGCGCACGGTGTGCCGCCAGGCCTGCTCGCCCAGGAAGAAGGCCGCGCTGTTGGAGCGGTAGGCGATCCGGTTGAGGTCGTAAATGCTGCCCGTGATCTCCACGGGCGGGTCCGCCGCGCCCCAGCGCCTGCCCGGCTCGCCCACCCAGCGCGAGCCCGGGTTGTAGTACTCCGACTCGGGGCTGGGAAAGGCCGGAACCACGTGCTGGTTGTTGGCCCCGAGGATCGAGAGGTGGTGCTTGATCAGCCGCTCCCATTCGTCCCGGGGGCCGGCGATGCGCAGCGCGCCCGAACCCTGCACCCCCACGGCCTTGAGGTTCTTCGCGCCCATCACCCCGCCCACGCCGCCCGCCGAATGCGAGACGCTGTTGGCCACGATGGCCAGGGGCGCGAGCCTCTCGCCCGCCTGCCCGATGGCCGCCACCACGCAGTCCGGCCCCATCTCCTGGCTGATCTCCAGCGTGGCGCGCCGGATGCCGCCGCCCCAGAGCCTGGAGGCGTCGCGCAGCTCCACACGGCCGTCGCGGATGAAGAGCCAGACCGGCTTGTCGGCCCGGCCCTCCACGATCAGGGCGTCGTAGCCCGCGTATTTGAGCTTGGCCGCGAACTGGCCGCCCATGTGCCCGCTGCCCGCCAGGGGCGTGGGCCAGACGGTGGGGAAGACGGCCGTGACCGCCGTGCGGCCGTTGCAGGGCACGCCGGTTCCGGCCAGGGCTCCGGTGGCGAACACCAGCTTGTTGGCCGGGTCGAAAGGCCCGGTCCCGGCAGGCACCTCGTCGAAGAGCACCCTGTAGCCGATGCCCGTGCCGCCCAGGACATCGCCGTACTTCTCCGCCGTGTCCTCCCGGCTGACCTTGCCGCTCGAGAGGTCCACCCGCAGCACCTTGCCCGCGAATCCTCCGGGGCTTTGCGTCATGATCCGCTCCTTGACCGCTCTTTGGCCGGGCTGTCGGGCACGGGGACGTGGCACTCCGCGCAGGCCTTGGCCTTTTCCGGAGGGATGACGCTCATGACCGCGAGAGCCGGGCTCTCGCGGGTGAGGTCGCGCCAGGGGGCGTAGCGCAGGGCCGAGGCCGGGCAGGCCTCCACGCAGCGCGGCCTGCCCTGGCAGAGGAAGCACTTGGAGGCCTTGCCCCTCCCCTCGTCAAAGACCATCATGGCGTAGGGGCAGGCCCGCTGGCACAGGCGGCAGCCCACGCAGCGCGCAGCGTCCACCACCCTGGCCCCGGTGGAGGCGTCCATCACGATGGCGTCCTGGGGGCAGGCCGTGGCGCAGGGCACGGGATGCGGGCACTGGCGGCAGAGGCCCTGCACCACCAGGCCGTTGCCGTAGGCCCCCAGGAGCGGTGCGCCGGAAGGCCCGGCCGGGCCGAAGTTGAGGTTGCGCGAAATCTTGATCCGGGCGAGCGACGGTGCGGCCACGGCGTCGTTGAACTCGGTGCAGGCCAGTTCGCAGCGCTGGCAGCCCACGCAGCGCGCGGGATCGGCGAAGAGCAGGCCCTGGGGGTTGTCCAGGATCACCAGCGGCGCCCCGGCCCCCCAGGCCGACGCCGCGCCGAGAGCCGCCATGCTGGCCAGGGCCCCTGCCGAAAAGAGCAGGAACCCGCGCCGGGAAAGCTCGCCGCCCAGGCCGCAGCGCTCCGCCGCCTCGACGATCGGTCCGGACCCGCAAAAGCGCCTCATGCTCCACCCCCCCGGATGCCCAGCCCGGATGCCCTTCAAGGGCTTGGCCTCGCGTTCTTTTGCCCGTATCCTTCTAATCCAAGCCCCGAAAGCCAGCAACCGGCATCATGCCGCCCGACGGAATCGAGCCATGGATGTGTACAGGCGATGCGAGGCGCTCAGCTTCAGCGCCGAGGGCCTCAGGCCGGTCACGGTCAACGCCGTCCTGGAGACGAGCCTGCGCCTGCTGGTGAACGGCAGGGAACTTGCCGCGCTGCAGTGCACGGGACTGCATCCGCGCTCCCTGGCGGCGGGGTTCCTCTTCTGCAACGGGATCGTCGATACGGCCCGGGACATCGCGGACCTGACCGTCGAGGAGCGCGACGACAGCTTTGTCGCCCATATCGAGCTGGTTTCCAAGGCCCCGGTGGAGCCCAGGCTCAGCCTCACCTCGGGCCAGGGCCTGGCCGCGCTCGGATGCAGGCCCGAAGGCGCGGCGGCGAAGAGGCGCGCGCCGGTCTGCACGCCGGGGGACCTCATCGCCCTGGCCGCCGGGCTCGAAGCGCGCTCGGAACTCTACCGGGCCACCCGGGGCTGCCACAACAGCACCCTCTGCTCGGCCGGGGAGATCCTCTTCTTCTGCCCGGACATCGGCCGCCACAACGCCATCGACACCATCGCCGGGAAATGCCTGCTGGAAGGCATCGACACGCGCGACCTGATCCTGCTCACCACGGGGCGCGTCTCCGGGGAGATCGCCCTGAAGGCGGCGCGCTGCGGCTTCGCCGTGCTGGCCTCGGGCTCCATGGCCACCAGCCTCGGCGCGGAGCTGGCACGCAAGCTGGGCCTCAGCCTGGTGGGCAACGTCACGGCACAGGGCTGCCTGATCTACCACAACAACGGGAGCGTCGGGCTAACGGGCGCGGACCACCCACCACGCTGACACGGCCGCCTGACGCCCCACGAGGAACGGCGGCAGCGCCTCTTTCGGAGCGCCCTCGCAAGCTCTGCCCACGCTCGGCGGCATCGCTTGGGCACAAATGGGGCACCCAGCCGAGGTTATCCGCAGCCGTACTTCGATTCCCCCGACTGGACGCCCGGGCAACGCGAGACGAACGCGCGCCTGCAGCACTTGTTCAGGGGGAATATCGCTGATACGCTGGCTCTTTCGTTCAGCGAGCGTTTCAAGCCGGGATTTGACCCTAGTTCAGTCCCGTCATCGGCGAACGCGCCCCTGAGCGCGCCTGGGATGGGGCGTGCCTTGAAGGCCGTCGGTAGATGCCGAGTCTGCGATAATACGCGTGACAATCTCCTTGAGAGCGACGATGTCAATCGGCTTAGCAATGTAGTCATTCATCCCGACTGCAAGGAATTTCTCCCTGTCTCCAACCATAGAATAGGCTGTCGTGGCTACGATGGGAATATTAGCCTTTGCACCTAGGGCTGAAGAAGATCTGATGGTTTTAGTCGCTTCAACTCCATCCATGACAGGCATCTGGATATCCATAAGGATGATGTCGAAATCCTGTTCATCCAACAGCCTCAAGGTTTCCAGCCCATCAGTTGCGACGGTAACAGAGTAGCCCGCTTTGTTGAAGAGTCGCGTTGTAACCATAGCGGTTACGGTATCGTCTTCGGCCAACAGGATACGGAGGGGGGGTTCGTTGGGTAAGCCCGGAGTCAAACGATTCCCCTCCATGTCAATATTCGTCTTCCCCCCGGGGAGCTTAAACGGCAGCGAAAAGTATAAGGTAGTCCCGCCGCTTTCTGTATTGTCTACGGAGATGCCCCCCCCCATAAGACTAACCAACCGCCGTACGATCGAAAGGCCTAATCCAGCACCCTGGTAGTTACGACGGAAGGTATCTCCTCCTTGGACGAAAGGATCAAAGATGTCTTTTAACCGATTGTCCGGAATGCCTATCCCAGTGTCCTCAACAGAAAAGAGGATTCTGCAAGACGCTTTATTGTCGGTCTGAATCATGGATGCGTCCACAACAATATGTCCCTTTTCCGTGAATTTTATTGCGTTCCCAACAAGGTTGAAAAGCACTTGCCGGAGTCGCGCTTCATCTCCAATCAGCCGTTTCGGAATCTGTGGGCTTACTGTGAAATCCAAGCCAAGCTTCTTCTCTTTTGCGGCTGACTTAAAAAGCTCCATAATGGATTCTTTCAAATTGTAAAATTCGAATTCTGCTTCGATGACTTGCATCTTGCCTGCTTCGATTCTTGAAATGTCGAGGATATCAGAGAGCAGCCTAGTCAAGCGATTTGAGGACTTTATAGCAGCGAGAATGTATTCTCTCTGTTCATCATTCGGGGTTGTAGTGTCGAGCAATTGAAGCATTCCCAGGACGCCATTAAGTGGTGTACGAATCTCGTGACTCATGTTGGCCAGAAATTCGGACTTTGCTCTGTTTGCAGACTCGGCAAAGTTCTTCGCAATTTGGAGTGCTTCTAAAGCCTGAAGACGTTCAACCTCTCCTCCCGCTCGAACGCCAGCTAACTGAAGAATTGACTCGGCAAGCCGGGAATCATTCAAGGGGTGACGACCGATAACCGCTATAAGTCCGTTGGGTTGCCCGGCAGAATCCCACAGTGTGATGCCAACATAGCTCTCGGCAAGCATGTCTTGGAGGACTTCATCTTTAGGGAAAAGCCCGCGCACATCGCGGGGGAAACAGCATGTCTGCTTCCCCACCACATCCCCACAAGGAGTGTCCTTCAATGCGTAGCTGATGTTATCTTCAAAATGCCCATCGAAATATACAGCCAGAGTTCGGGCGTTAAGCCCGTCCCCTTCCAGCCGATCAATGCAGACGAAGTCCATGTCCAGGGTTTCAGCCAAATACTTAGCAAGAGTCTCGAAGAATCCCATCCCCGAACGTGCGCTGCAACAGGTGGCCAAAAAAGTCAGAGCCTGCTCTATGGTTTTCCGCTCCGTGATGTCTCGATTGCATACACGGCGACCCAAGAAGACGCCCTCATCACTGAAGATTGATTTGCAGATATGGTTGATCCAGACGACATTGCCAGAGGGCTTGATTATTCGGAATTCCATTTCCTGAGGCTGATGCTGAAGCTTGTCCAATTCCTCCAAGTGCTCTTTCCAGATTCCCCGGTCTTCAGGGTGAACTATCTCAAGGATCGAGAGTGGTTCGTCCTTTGTAAACTCTTCCGGTTCGAAGCCAGAGATGGCTTTGCACGAGGGGGAAACCCAAATGTACTTACCGTCCGGGGCTCGCCAGTATTCCCAGTCGTATGTGTTGTCGGAGATAATGCGGAGATGAGCTTCACTCTTCAGCAAGCCTTCTTCAGCCCGCTTGCGTTCTGTGATGTCGCTTATCACGACGCGGTATACAATGATTCCCTCGGAGTTTTGAGTGACCGTGGAGGAAAGGCTCGCCCAAAAAAGCGTGCCGTCCATTTTAACCATCAATAGTTCCCATGCCTGCGACTCACTAGTCTCAAGGAGCTTCTTGCGGTGGTGGTAGTACTGATCCTGGGACTCTACATGGATGAATCGACTTAACGGCTGTTTGATAAGCTCGGTCCGGGGAACACCTAGCAGGGTCGCAACAGTGAGGTTAGCCTCTTGGATACACCCCATATCCGTAAGGGTGAGATACCCAATGGGTGCTAGGTCATAAAGATCAAAATAGCGCGCCTGCTCGGCATCCAACTCGGCCTGGGCTCGACGCAGTTCCTCGTTCTGCATCTCCAACTCAATCTGGTGGACGCGGAGTTCGTGAAGAACATGCTGTGTTTCTTCAAGTGAAAGAGCGCGATTGTTCTTGGCCTCACTTGCCAATACGCGTTTCTCCGCTTCCTGGCGCAGCTTGTCCTTCGTCATGATTCCCCCTCAGAGCAAATGTCGCTCCGTGGTCGCTAGAGCATAAACTTGACCGGCCTCACCGATAAGAGGTGTGGCCAGTATCGATACCGCCACG
Organism: Fundidesulfovibrio sp.; assembly: GCF_058402725.1. Lineage (NCBI taxonomy): Bacteria > Pseudomonadati > Thermodesulfobacteriota > Desulfovibrionia > Desulfovibrionales > Desulfovibrionaceae > Fundidesulfovibrio > Fundidesulfovibrio sp. The sequence continues at coordinate 16,128 of NZ_JBZVFJ010000041.1, forward strand.
AGCTTTCCATCTTTGGTGAGACGCTGCGCCTTATACGGTTCATGCTCGCCTCCCGCTGAGATTCGGCGAAGTATTTTAATTTCTTCTTCGCGCATATCTTGAGGGATGATGTCACGAATGTTCATGTTCAAAGCTTCTTGTTCGGTCCAACCGAATATCCTTTGAGCCGAAGGATTCCAGGCCATGATGGCCCCGTCCAAATTCAGCATCAAGATGGCATCTTGGGAGTCGCGTACAACCACAGCTAGACGGAGCTGGTCGTTTGCCTGCGCAAGCAGATCCTGCGATTTTTTCATCTCAGTGATATCGAAGAACGTGATCACAACGCCTTCAATCACATTGTCGAGTGTCCGATAAGGCCGAATGCGCATCGTGTACCACTTGCCTTCAAGCGTCTGAACTTCTGTCTCTTTAGGGGTCAGAGAATCAAGGACGGCCTGCGCATCAGCTACCAAGCTATCATACCCGACAAGATTTGACACGATATGGCGCACTGGTCTCCCCACATCACTCAGGATCAGGTTGATTATCTGAGTGGCGGCAGGGGTGAAACGAAGGATGTGTAACTTATGATCAACAAAGATGGTGGCAATGCCCGTACCGGCCAGAAGGTTGTTCATATCGTTGTTGGCTCGCGATAAATCCGCCACCTTGGTTTGGAGCTCAGAGTTGACCGTCGCCAGTTCTTCGTTGACCGATTGGAGTTCTTCTTTGGATGTCTCAAGCTCTTCATTTGTGGATTGGAGCTCTTCATTGACCGACTGCATCTCCTCGTTCGAGGATTTGAGTTCTTCGTTAGAGGTTTCCAGTTCCTCGTTAGTAGTTTGGAGATACTCTTCCTTGGCTCGCAGTTCTTGTTTAAGTGATGTGATGCGCTCATCAACAGTTGAACCCAAAATGCCGTCAGCTTCGAGGGCCTGCGGGGTGGAAATCCCTTCCTGCTCGTTGGCAGGTGATTGCGATTGCTCCAGGATGACGAGAAAGAGGGGTGATTCCGTTGCTCCGCCAGTGCCAGTCATGACCGGGCGAATGGTCAGGTTGACCGAAGTGAAGTCGCCATTGGTTTTAACTCGAAGGCCAGAAAACTGAACGACTTCTCTTGTCTGGACGGCTTTGTGCAAGGCGGTGACTAGGTCTCGCCGTAACCCTTCGCGAGCATTTTTCAAAATATTTACAACACCAACTTCACCCGGAGGCTGTTCCAGATACTGGCCAGAGCGACCGTGTAGATAGAAAATGACACCTTGCCCGTTGACCAGGGCAGCGACAGGATCAAACTGTTGCAGAAGTGTTTTTTCAGTTAATTCCCGCATAGGTAGATTACTAGTGTCAACTTCCCTTGATGCTCCTAATGGGCGTCTAGTATCCAACGCAGTCATGGGTGGCAGGAATTGCCCTAGAGGTATGCGGTGGGAACCCAGAACATCCCCTTTGCGCTGGTAAATCTTCAACTTTCTCTCAAGCGTAGAAAATAGGTCGCCGAACTCGCCAACAGTTTCCGAGGTTCCCAGAAACAGGAAGCCGCCAGGGTTCAAGGCGTAGTGAAAAAGGGGAATAATCTTCTTCTGCAAGTCCCCGTCCAAATAAATAAGCAGATTACGGCAACTAATCAGGTCGAGTTTGGAGAAGGGCGGGTCCTTGATCACATTCTGCTCAGAAAAGACCAGCATGTCCCGGATGCCTTTATTAACTCGGTACGCGACGCCGTCAGCCTCGACAGAGAAAAATCGAGCTAAACGTTCTTCAGAGATGTCAGAGGAAATGCTAGCTGGATAAAGACCGCTGCGGGCTGTTCCAATCGACTGGCTGTCAATGTCGGTGGCGAAAATTTGGACTTTGAAGCTCTGTTTCAAATCATCCATTCGCTCTTGCAGGAGGATGGCCAAAGAGTATGCCTCTTCACCTGTCGAGCATCCTGGCGACCAAATGCGAATCAGAGAGCCTGGGGACTTACCGGCAAAGAGTTTCGGGATGATCTGTTCTTCAAGGGCTTTAAAGGCCGCAGGATCGCGAAAGAAATTGGTTACGCCGATCAACAGATCACGAAAGAGGGCTTCAACTTCAGCTGGGGTCCGTTGCAAAAACTTGACGTAGCCGTCCATCGTATCGATCTGATGAACTGCCATTCGCCGTTCAATCCGGCGATGAATCGTGCTCGGCTTATACTGGGAAAAATCATGACTGGTCTGTGCACGAAGAAGGATGAAAATCTTTTTCAGGGTGCTTTCCGTCTTGAGCGGAAGAGCTGTTACCTGCCGAGGGGGCTTGCCGAATGCATGGACAACGTAGCTGATTATCTGGGCTGGCATCGCGGCTGGTGGCAATTCGAAATCAACTAGGCCGGTGGCAAGGGCGCTTCGCGGCATTCCATCATACTCGGTGGACTCGGGTTTCTGGGCCATGACCATGCCCCCTTCGCCCTTGATGGCCCGAACCCCCATAGTTCCATCACTTCCGGTTCCAGAGAGCACTATGGCTATGGCCTTCTCGCGTTGATCTTGGGCCAGGGACCGGAAAAAGAAATCAATAGGGAGACGCTGTCCTCGGGGAGCTAAAGGTTCCAATAATTGGAGCGTGCCATTCAGAAAGGCCATATCCCGATTGGGCGGAATGATGTACGCGCAGTTAGGCTTCACTACCATCCCATCCTCTACCTCGAACACCTGCATGCGGGTATAGCGACGGATAAGGTCGGTGAGGATGCTTTTGTGATCAGGGGCCAGATGTTGAACCAGCACAAAGGCCATGCCTGGATCGGTCTCTACAGGCATGCCAGAGAAGAATGCCTCAAAAGCCGCCAAACCTCCTGCAGATGCGCCGATCCCGACTATGGGGAAAGATGGACCCGGGGGCTGCACGAGGGCGCTGGTGGGTGTCTCAACCGAAGCCTCGGGGCTAGTCGTGGGCTTAGACTTCGGCGGGGCCTTTTTCTTGGCCATAAGAGGGTCTCCCTGTGGGTGGCATGAACATTCGCTCACGAGGATTCTGATGTAGACAATCGTCGCTACTTTAGCCTGTTTAGCTTACTATCCCACTTATGGGGACTTGAGACAAGCGAATACGGTGGTAAAGGGCCTTCCGGGATATGAAATCTTTCTCCCGACGAATCGATCACTTTGATCCAACCCAAACACCATGCATTACAAATAGAATTCTCGCCCCACCTCTGCGGCCGCGCCCAGCCCGCCCGGCACGGCCTTCATCAACCGGAGCGTCCGCCAACCTCCCCCTGCTTCCTTGAGAACGCACCCTGCGTCGCCCGGTTCGCGGCCTCGGGGACGCATCGTGCGCCTCTTCCGGGCCGGATGCAGCGATATCAACAGGTTACACATTTTTCCAATTCCATCAAACTTTGGCATCCCGTTTGCTATTAAAAAGGCGGGTTGGTTGTGGTGGGGAGATGCCGCGAGACTTCAGCCGTCTTGCAGGCGTCACCCCTTCGAGACGAGAGATTCCGGCTGCCTGCCGGCCTCTTCCCTCAGGGCTTGGGCCGCGAAGGTGACGACCTTCGCGGCCCTCTTTTTCCCCTTGCCTTTCCCCAACGCTGTTATATCCTCGCACGCACGCTATGCCCCAATTCTCGCAAGACCTTGCCAAGGCCTGCCGGTTCGAGAGCCGCCTGGACATGCGCTGCCTCGTCACCAAGCTTCTGGACGACGCTCCGCCCCCGGTCCGCGTGGCCATCATGCACCTGCTTGTGTCCCTCAAGACGAGCCTCGTCACCCTGGTGAAACGCCCGGACTTCCACAACCTGGAACAGCCCGTGCGCGACTGGGGCGAGCTGCTGTGCTCCCTCACCGAACTCCGGCTCGATCTCGACCGCATCAAGTCCTCGCGCATCGAGCGCCTGCGCCACTGCCACCCGCATTTCATCCAGCTGGAGCACCGCTTCGAGCTGCTCAAGCGGGCCTACGAGTCCAGCACGCTGATGACCGAGATCATCTACGCCCTCGTCGAGGCCGGGCAGGAATTCACCACGGCCGAGGAGATCCTGGAGCGCTCGGGCGAGGTGCTCCTGCGCGAACTGGGGGCCGACCTCTTCGTCTGCCGCCTGCGCGACGAGGAAGGCAACTGGATCAACGTGGCCGCCTCCGACGCCGAGGAAAGGCAGACCCCCATCTTCGTGTGGATCATGGAAGACTCCATGGACACCCACCCCGTCATGCGCGCCGTCAACGAGCGCGGGGTGTTCCACGTGCTCTCCAACGACCTGCGCGGCCTGGAACGCGGCGGCGAATCCATCGACTGCATGGCCTACCAGGAGGGCTACCGCTCCCGCCTGGCCTTCATCCTGCGCGTCTCCGACTGCGACGCCTTCGGGGCCATCAACCTCTACTCCCACCACCCCGGCTTTTTCGACCGCTACGAGCCCCAGTTCCTGGCCGACGCCTCCAAGATCGTCTCGCTCACCGTGGGCCGCCAGCTCGAAGTGGGCAAGGACGCCCTGGCCAAGGCCGCGGGCGGCATGGCCCATGTGGGCAACAACGTCCTGGGCATCATGATGAACTACAACTCCATGGTGCTCGAAGAGCTCGAAGCCATCGCCGGAGAGGTGAAGACGGCCCTGGACCGCCCCCAGCCCGACCGCGACGTGCACGACCTGGCCGAAGAGATCAGCCGCCTGCGCAAGCTGCTCATCGACCTGGACGTGGACCGCAAGGTGGACAGCCTCAAGGGCGTGGCCGAGGCCATCCTGCGCCTCAAGGCCGCCATCGGCAACCTGCTCACACAGGTGGACAAGCCCGTGCTCATGCCCTACGTGCGCGGCCAGGAAGTGCTCGACCTGGAGCACCAACACCACGGCAGCCATTCTTGACAGCCCGCCGGGGCGTTGTTAGCTCTCTGGCACTCTCAAGAGGTGAGTGCCAAACATGAGCGACGCCCCGCTCCTCCCACGCGAAAAGGAAGTCCTCGCCACCATCCTGGAGGACTACATCGCCAAGGCCCAGCCCGTGGGCTCGCGCACGGTCTCCAAGGCCGGGGGGATACGTCTTTCGCCCGCCTCCATCCGCAACACCATGTCCGATCTGGCGGACAAGGGCTACCTGGGCCAACCCCACACCTCGGCCGGGCGCGTGCCCACCGAGAAGGCCTTCCGCCTCTACCTCGACGAGGTGATGCGCATCCGCCCCCTGCCCGAACCCCTCAAGGAGATGATGGCCGCCTCCCTGGGCCAGGCCGGGCTGGAGATCGACACCATCCTGCGCCACGCCTCCCGGCTGGTCTCCTCCGTGTCGCGCCAGGCCTGCGTGGTCACGGCCCCCAGGCCGGACCAGGCCCGCTGGCGGCAGATCGACTTCGTGCTCCTGCGCCCGGGGCTGGTCATGGGCATCCTGGTGCTCCAGGGCGGCCTGGTGCAGAAGCGCCTGGTGGCCGTGGGAGAGGACATCGCAGCCGACGACCTGGTGCACTTCGGCAACTACCTCAACCACCATTTCCAGAACCTCGCGGTCTCCGAGGTGCGCGCGCGCATCCTGGCCGAAATGGCCGCCGCCGAGCGCGAACTCTCCGACCTGACCGGTCGCGCCCTGCGCCTGGCCATGGAGGCCTTCGACGCCCCCGAGAGCCCCGAGGTCTACCTGGAAGGCACGCTCAACATGCTCGCCCAGCCCGAATTCTCCGACATGGGGGCCATGCGCGAGGTGCTGGGCGCGCTGCAGGACCGCGCAAGGCTCCTGGACGTGCTGGACAAGACCATCGCCCAGTACCGCACCGTGGTGATCCTGGGCAACGAGTCCCACGTGGCCGACCTCTCTGGCTGCGGCCTGGTGAGCGCCCCCTACGGCGGCGCCCAGACCCCCGTGGGCTCCGTGAGCGTCATCGGCCCCCTGCGCATGGACTACGCCGAGGTGGTGCCCCTGGTGAACTACACCGCCAAGCTCATCACCGCCATGCTGGACAGACACTTCTAAGGTCCCCCCGGACCCTTCCATTCCCTTGAAGCCCTTTCGGAGGAGCCATCCATGACCACGCCCGAAAACGACGCCCCCGCCGAAGCCCCCCTCTCCCTGGAGGAGCAGGTGGAGAAGCTCAAGCTGGAGGTGGCCGCCGAGGCCGACAAGCGCCTGCGCGCCCTGGCCGAGACGGAAAACCTGAAGAAACGCCTGATCCGCGAGAAAGAGGAGTTCGTGCGCTACGCCGCCGAATCCGTGCTGGCCGACCTCCTGCCCGTGCTGGACAACCTGGACCTGGCCCTGGCCCACGGCGCGGCCGTGCCCGGCTGCAAGGACGTGGTGCTGGGCGTGGAGATGACGCGCAAGGTGTTCCTGGACACCCTGGCCCGCCACGGCCTGGAGCCCTGCGGCGCGCCCGGCGAGGAGTTCAACCCCGAAATCCACGAGGCCGTGGGCGCGCAGCCCGGCGGCGGGATGGCCCCGGGCCACGTTCTTTCGGTGATGCAGGCCGGATACCGCCTGCGCGGCAGGCTTCTGCGCCCGGCCAAGGTGCTGGTGAGCCAGTAGCGCGGCCCTCTCCCCCGGAAAGACGCGCATTGCGAGGCAAAAAGGTGGCCCCAGGCCCCTTTACAGCGTCGAAAACCGAATTATTGTCAACCACGACCGCGCCCGCTCCGGCGGGCGCGTCCTTTGAGCAGATCATCCGGTTCCTTGAGCGGCACCGGCAGCCATCACCACTCCCAAGGAGGAACCTTTTTCATGGGCAAGATCATCGGCATCGACCTCGGCACCACCAACTCCTGCGTCTACGTCATGGAGGGGAAGGACCCCAAGTGCATCACCAACCCCGAAGGCGGGCGCACCACCCCCTCCATCGTCGCCTTCACCAAGGAACGCCTGGTGGGCGAGATCGCCAAGCGCCAGTCCGTCACCAACCCCGAGAAGACCATCTTCGCCGTGAAGCGCCTCATGGGCCGCGCGTTCGACGCGCCCGAGGTGGCCGAGTGGCTCAAGCACTGCCCCTACAAGATCGTGGCCGGAGCCAACGGCGACGCCGCCGTCGAGGTGGAAGGCAAGCGCTACTCCGCCCCCGAGGTCTCCGCCATGATCCTGGCCAAGCTCAAGGCAGACGCCGAAGCCTATCTGGGCGAGACCGTCACCGAGGCCGTGATCACCGTGCCCGCCTACTTCAACGACTCCCAGCGCCAGGCCACCAAGGACGCCGGGCGCATCGCGGGCCTTGAGGTGAAGCGCATCATCAACGAGCCCACCGCCGCCTCGCTGGCCTACGGCTTCGACAAGAAGGCCAACGAGAAGATCGCCGTCTTCGACCTGGGCGGCGGCACCTTCGACATCTCCATCCTGGAAGTGGGCGACAACGTCGTGGAAGTGCGCGCCACCAACGGCGACACCTTCCTGGGCGGCGAAGACTTCGACCACCGCGTCATCCAGTACCTGGTGGACGAGTTCAAGCGCGAGAACGGCATCGACCTCTCCCAGGACCGCATGGCCCTCCAGCGCCTCAAGGAGTCCGCCGAGAAGGCCAAGAAGGAACTCTCCACCGCCATGGAGACCGAGGTCAACCTGCCCTTCATCACCGCCGACGCCAACGGGCCCAAGCACATGATGGTCAAGCTCTCGCGCGGCAAGCTCGAGAAGCTGGTGGAAGACCTGGTGGAGCGCACCGCCGGACCCTGCCGGAAAGCTCTGGCCGACGCCGGGCTCACCGCCGCCGACGTGGACGAGGTGATCCTGGTGGGCGGCATGACCCGCATGCCCCTGGTTTCCCAGAAGGTGAAGGAGCTCTTCGGCAAGGAGCCCAACCGCTCCGTGAACCCCGACGAAGTGGTGGCCATGGGCGCGGCCATCCAGGGCGGCATCCTCACCGGCGACGTGAAGGACGTGCTGCTCCTGGACGTGACCCCCCTGACCCTGGGCATCGAGACCCTGGGCGGCGTGTTCACCAAGCTCATCGACCGCAACACCACCATCCCCACGCGCAAGTCCCAGGTGTTCACCACTGCGGCCGACAACCAGCCCTCGGTGTCCATCCACGTGCTCCAGGGCGAGCGCCCCATGGCCCAGGACAACATGACCCTGGGCCGCTTCGAGCTCACGGGCATCCCCGCCGCCCCGCGCGGCGTGCCCCAGATCGAGGTGGGCTTCGACATCGACGCCAACGGCATCGTCAACGTCACCGCCAAGGACACCGCCACCGGCAAGCAGCAGTCCATCCAGATCACGGCCTCCTCGGGCCTCTCCGAGGCCGAGATCCAGCGGCTCATCAAGGACGCCGAGTCCCACGCCGCCGACGACAAGAAGAAGCAGGAGACCATCGAGGCCCGCAACCACGCCGACACCCTGGTCTACACCACCGAGAAGACCCTGCGCGAGCTGGGCGACAAGGTGGACGCCGTGACCAAGGGCGAGATCGAGGCCAAGGCCGAGAAGCTCAAGGAGCTCATGAAGGGCGACGACGCCGAGGCCATCAAGAAGGCCACCGACGAGCTGGCCCAGGTGTCGCACAAGCTGGCCGAGAAGCTCTACCAGCAGCAGGGCGCGCAGCCCGGCGGCCCCGAAGCCGGAGCCCCCGGCGCGGGACAGCCCCACGCCGGCGCCCAGAACAAGGACGACGACGTGGTGGACGCCGACTACACCGAAGTGAAGAAATAAGCGCCGCAAGGCGACACGATGATCGAGACGCCCGGCAGGGAAACCTGCCGGGCGCTGTTGCGTCGGCGGCCGGGAAGCGACCGCTGGAGACCGGGGAGCGCCCCGGCGTGGCAGCGTATGCGGCACGGCGCGGCACCGCCCGGCGCTGGATTTCCCATCCGTAAGTGGACGCCCGCCCCGCGACGCTGTAGAGCCAACGGACCCTCCCGGCCGGGCGCGGCCCGGCCGACCGGCTCCGGCCGTGTCCCCTCCCCCATCGCGCGCCGGGCGGGCAGCACCCTGACGGAGGTCTCCATGGTCCCGCTTTGTCGCCGCGCGCTCCTGCTCCTGGCCCTTGGCATGTCCCTGGCCGTCACCGGCCTGGCTCCCGGCCGGGCCTTGGCCCAGCCCCTGGGGCCGGACCCCTACTTCTCCAGCGCGGCGGCCACGCTGGCCGCCCTCCAGCTCCTGCCGCCGCCCCCCGCCCCGGGCACGGCCGCCCAGGCCGCCAACGTGCAAATCCTCCAGGCCGTCACCGCCACGGCCACCCCGCAGATGACGGCCGCCGCCCTCTGGGACTCCGACCCCTCGGTCTTCGACTTCTCCCAGGTGCTCGGGCAGGACTTCAACGCCAAGAACCTGCCCGCGGCCAACGCCTTCTTCACCCGCGTGGCCGTGAACATCGAGAACACCAACATCAACCTGGACAGGATCTACAACAGCCAGGGGCCGGTCAGCGCGGCCTCCTACCCCAGCGCCCACACGCTGCTGGGGCTGGTGGACGGCATGATCCTGGCCGACATGGTTCCCGAAAAGCGCGGCGAGCTCGTCACCTACGGCGTGCAATACGGCCTGAACCGCCTGGTCCTGGGCCAGCACTGGCCCGCCGACGTGGGCGCGGGACAGATGGAAGCGGGCGTCGTGCTCATGGCGCTGCGCGCCAGCCCCAGCTTCCAGAGCGATTTCGACCTGGCAAGGGCCGAGGTGCGCGCCAAGCTGGGGCTGCGCTAGGGCCGCGCAGCCCTTTCGCGCCGCTTCGCGGGGGCGAGGCGCCGGGAAGAATGCCCGCTCAAGCGTGCCGGCCTAAAGATTCCCCTGCAGCATCCGATAAGAAAGGGGACAAGCCGGGATTCCATCCCCCACCCCACCCGGCCGGCAGGCGGAGAGCGACGCCATGACCACGATCTTCAACCACAATCCCCTGGCCATCGTGAGCGGCTACTACCTCACGCGGGCCTACGACGGCCTGGAGCGCTCCACCCTGCGACTCTCCTCGGGGCTGCGCATCAACAGCGCCGCCGACGATCCCGCCGGGCTGGCCGTGAGCGAACTCATGCGCGCCGAAATCGCCTCTCTGAACCAGGGGGTGCGCAACGCCAACGACGCCATCTCGCTGCTCCAGACCGCCGACGGCGGCATGAGCGTCATCGACGAGAAGCTCATCCGCATGAAGGAGCTGGCCACCCAGGCCGCCACCGGCACCTACACCTCCGCCCAGCGCCTTATCCTCGATTCCGAATACCAGGCCATGGCCTCGGAGATCACCCGCATCGCCAACGCAACGGACTTCAACGGCATCCACCTGCTCAACGGCCACCTCTCCAGCAACACACACAGCGGCTCCGGCCTCGAACCCACGGGCAAGCTGAAGGTGCACTTCGGCACGGGCAACGACTCGAAGGAAGA
>NZ_JBZVFJ010000042.1:0-25692 GCF_058402725.1 Fundidesulfovibrio sp.
CTGCGCAGAGGCCCGGCAATGGCAACACAGTCCTTCCCGGTGAAGCCCGCGAAGCAAAGTGGGATTCCATAAGGGCGTAGCCCTTTGGCCGCCGGAGGCATATTCTCCGACTGCCTGGCCGCTCATCCCTGCCGGAGCGCACGCCGTCGCGAAGCGGAGAGGGAGTCCAGAGGGCGTAGCCCTTTGGCCGCCGGAGGCATATTCCCCGACTGCCTGGCCTCTCATCCCTGCCGGAGCGCACGCCGTCGCGAAGCGGAGAGGGAGTCCAGAGGGCGTAGCCCTTTGGCCGCCGGAGGAATCTTCTCCGACGGCCCCGCCCTCGCGCCGCCACGCGGGCGAGCGGCCGCTAGTAGTAGTTGCGCAGCTTGAGTTCCAGGGGGTGCGGGCGCAGGTAGGTCTGGCGGGCGAGGTATTCCACGCCGTGTCGCCGCACGTGGTGGTTGATGAGGGTGACGGGGACGATGAGGGGCGTGAGGCCCCGGCGGTAGTCCTCGATGACTTCGGCCAGTTCCTGGCGTTCGTCCTGGGTGGTGGTTTTGCGGAAGTAACCGGCCATGTGCTGGAGCACGTTCACGTGGCGGGCCACGGTGGCGGGTTTGGCCATGGCGGCCAGGAGCAGGGCCTCGTAGCGCTCGGGGGCGTGGGGCAGGGAGGCGGCCTGGGCCACGAGCCGTCCCATCTCCTTGGCCAGGGCGGGGGAGTGGGCCAGGGTCAGGAGCTTGTGGCGCGCGTGGAAATCGATCAGGGCGGCGGTGTCCGCCTCGTGGGCCAGGGTGTCGCGCCAGGCGCGCAGCACGAAGAGGCGTTCGATGAAGTTTTCTCGCAGTCGGGGGGCGCTCAGGCGACCTTCCTCCTCCACGGGGATCAGGGGGTAGCGTTCCATGAAGGCCCTGGCGAAGAGGCCCGTGCCGGTGTGCGCGGGCATGCCGCCCTTTTCCGGGTAGACCTTCACCCGGGCCATGCCGGAGGAGGGCGAGCGGCTCTTGAAGACGAAGCCGCAGAGGTTTTCCCCGGCCAGTTCCTCCACGCGGCGCGCGGCCCAGGCGCGCATGGGTTCCGTGAGGTCCCGCCCGGAGCGGACGGTCACGAGGCGGGGCGCGGCGGGGTCTCCCACCAGGCGCATGGCCTCGCGGGGCGTGCCGAAGCCTGCCTCCACCTCGGGGCAGACGGGCACGAACTCCACATAGCGTCCCAGTTCGCCGGTGATCCAGCGGTCGTGCTTGTGGCCGCCGTCGAAGCGCACGGGGTTGCCCAGCAGGCAGGAACTGACGCCCAGGCGCAGGGGGGCCTCGGCGCGGACGGGGGCGGGAGCGGGAGCGGGAGTGGGGTTCTTCATGACCGGGAACTGTAGCGCCGTCGGGGCGCGATGTCGAACGTCGAGAGCGCCAAAGCGGGAGAAAGGTTGCGGCAAAGCCGATTTCGTGGCTCACTGCGCGGGCGGCGGCGCGCCGCCGATCCAGCAGGAGGAGCCGCATGAGCGAATACGTCCTCTCCCTCGACCAGGGCACCACCAGTTCCCGGGCCGTCCTCTTCAACCGCGAGGGGGACATCCGCCAGATCACGGCCAGGGAGTTCACCCAGTTCTACCCGCAGCCCGGCTGGGTGGAGCACAACCCCTACGAGATCTTCGACACCCAGGCCTGGGTGATGGCCGAGTGCCTGCGCCAGGCCGGAGTGGAGGCCCGGGATGTGGCCGCCCTGGGCATCACCAACCAGCGCGAGACCACCGTGGTCTGGGACAGGGCCACCGGCGCGCCCGTGCACAACGCCATCGTCTGGCAGGACAGGCGCACGGCCGGATTCTGCGACGCGCTCAAGGCGCGCGGGCTCGAAGGGGTGTTCCGGGACAAGACGGGCCTTGTGCTCGACGCCTACTTCTCGGGGACCAAGGTCCGGTGGATCCTGGACAACGTGCCCGGGGCCAGGGCCAGGGCGCAAGAGGGCGGGCTGGCCTTCGGCACGGTGGACTCCTGGCTCGTCTGGAACCTGACCAAGGGCGCGGTGCACGTCACGGACGAGTCCAACGCCAGCCGGACGCTGCTCTTCGACATCCGCGCGGGCGCGTGGGACGAGGAGCTGCTGGACATCCTGGACGTGCCGGCCTCCATGCTGCCAAGGGTGGCGCGCTCCTCCGAGGTGGTGGGCGAGGCCCACCCGGAGTATCTGGGCAGGCCCCTGCCCATCGCGGGCATGGCCGGGGACCAGCAGGCCGCCACGTTCGGCAACGCCTGCCTCAGGGCGGGCATGGCCAAGAACACCTACGGCACCGGCTGCTTCATGCTGCTCAACACCGGCGGCAACGCCCGGCGCAGCGGGAACAACCTGCTCGCCACCACGGCGTGGTCGCTGGCCGGGGGGCGCTCCTACGCCCTGGAGGGCAGCGTGTTCATGGCGGGCGCGGTGGTGCAGTGGCTGCGCGACGGCCTGGGCATCCTCCGGGAGGCCCGAGAGGTGGAGGAGCTGGCGCTCTCCGTGCCGGACAACGGCGGCGTGGTGCTCGTCCCCGCCTTCGCGGGGCTGGGCGCGCCCCACTGGGACCAGTACGCCCGGGGAACCATGATGGGGCTCACGCGCGGGGCCACCAGGGCGCACGTGGCGCGCGCCGCCCTGGAGTCCATCGCCCTGCAGACCCTGGACATCATGGAATGCATGGAGAAGGACGCGGGCGTAACCCTGCACGCGTTGCGCGTGGACGGCGGCGCGAGCCGCAACAACCTGCTCATGCAGCTCCAGGCCGACGTGCTGGGCGCGCCGGTGGAGCGCCCCCGCGTGACGGAGACCACGGCCCTGGGCGCGGCCTTCCTGGCAGGGCTGGCCGTGGGTTTCTGGAGCGGCCTGGACGAGTTGGAGTCCCTGTGGCGGCTCGACAGGCGCTTCGAGCCCGCCATGTCCCGGGAGGGGCGCGACGCCCTGTTGGGCGAGTGGCGGCGCGCCGTGGAGCGCGCCAAAGGCTGGGCCAGGGAGTAGCCCGGACGCCTGCGGGCTGACGCCGGGGCCACCGCGCGGGATCTTCACGTCTGGCGAACCCCGGGCACGCGGTTCGCTGGGCGCGCTCAGCCCGGGAAGAGGGGCAGGGTGACCACGCAGCGCGTGCCCTCGTCCTCCAGGGGGGCCAGGGTGACGTTGCCGAAGTACTTGCTGGCGATCACGCGGGCCATGGGCAGCCCGAAGCCCGTGGCCGTGGGCTGGGTGGAGTGGAAGGGGCTGAAGGCCTGGCCCGTCTTGGACTGGTCGAAGCGGATGCCGTTGTTGGTGATGACGACGGTGGCGAAACCGCCCTGCGCCTGGGCGGGGTAGGCCTTGACGGCAACGCGCGGGTCGTGGCGGTCGGCGTACTGGAAGGCGTTGTCCAGCAGGCAGGCGAAGAGCACGCAGAGTTCCATGGGGTCGCCCGAGAGCACGGCGGCTGCGGGGTCGATCTCGCGGGTGAGGGGCGCCAGAGGCAGGGTGCTTGCGGCGGCGAGCTTTTCCAGGGCGCGGTCCAGCACGGCGTCCAGTTCGGCGCGGCGGAAGGAGGCCTGCTGGGTGGTGATGTCCATGTAGGCGTTGACGTTCTTGGCCATGCGCTCCAGGCGCTGGGCCTCGGCGAGGATGGTCCCGGCGGCCTCGCGCTCCGGCCCGTCCTCCGGGTGCAGGCGCAGGAGTTTGCGGGCCGCGCCGCCGATCACGGAGACGGGGTTGCGCACCTGGTGGGAAATGCCCTGGATCACCTCCAGCTCGCACTGGGTGGCGTAGGTGACGAAGGCGTCGGTCTCCACGAGCATGGAGAAGTCCACGGCGCGGTCCAGGGCGGTGAGGGCGGTGGTGCGCTCCTCCAGGGGCAGGGCCGTGACGGCGATCTCGTGCAGGAAGGCCCGGGCGATGTTGTAGGCCAGGGTGACGTAGCGGTGGTCGATGTTGTGGATCACGTGGGCCTGGCCGCTCTTCCAGACGTGCTCCATGAAGTCCTCGCCCACCCCGGCGGTGAAGAGGATGCCGAACCAGCTGCGCCAGTTGGCGTTGAGCTTGCCGCTGGGCTGGTTTTCCAGGATGATGCGCAATTGGGCGCGGGAGCGCACGAAACCCTCCACCTTGTCCGCCAGTTCGGCCGTTCGCGGCAGGAAGACGTCGGCCCAGCGCGTGAGGGGGTTGGCGTCCGGCGCGTCGGAGAGGCCCAGGAGTTCGCGGAACTGGCGCAGCCGGTCCTGCGGCGGGGGGAGGAAGGCCATGGGGTCTCCTTGCGTTGGCGGGTGGAAGAGGCTACTGACGCTGGCTTACCGCATTTCGGGGAGATGGGAAAGACGACATGGGCGAGTGCCATATCCGTTGGCTTCTGCTGGACTACGGCGGCGTGGTGGCCGAAGAGGGCTTCGCGCTGGGGCTGCGCGCCCTGGCGCGCGAGCTGGAGCGCGACGAGGCCCGCCTGTGGCGCGAAGGCCTGCGCGCCGTGTGGGACTCGGGCTACGTGACCGGCCGCGCCGGGGAGGCCGACTTCTGGCGGCTCTTCAAGGAACGCTCCGGGGTGGAGGGCGACGAGACCCGCTGGCGCGAGGACATCCTCTCGCGCTTCGTGGTGCGTCCGCGCATGCTGGAGCTGGCCGACCGCTTCCGTGCCCAGGGGCGCACGGCGGCCGTGCTTTCCGACCAGACCGACTGGCTGGAGCGCCTGGACGCCGCACAGGGTTTCTCCCGGCATTTCGACGCCGTGTTCAACAGCTGGCGGCACGGCATGACCAAGCAGGAGCCCGCCTATTTCCTGCTGGCCCTGGAGCGCCTGGGCGCGGAACCCGGCCAGACGCTCTTCGTGGACGACAACCCCGGAAACGTGGAGCGCGCCCGCGCCCTGGGCATGGGGGCCATCCTCTACGTGGACCAGCCGGGCTTCGAGCGCGAGCTCGCGGGCTACTGCCCCGGGCTCCTGGACTGAACAAGACCATCAAAGGATCACGACGATCATGCGCAAACCTTCCGTATCGCTTACTCCCGAGGGCTGGCCCTCCATCCTCCTGGCCGGTTCGGCCACCCTGGTCTTCGCCCTGCTGGGCTGGGCCGTGCCCGCCGTGCTGGGCCTTGTGGTCCTGGCGCTCCTGCTGAATTTCTTCCGCGACCCCGAGCGCTTCGTCCCCGCCGACCCGGGCGTGGCCGTGGCCCCGGCCGACGGCCGCGTGATCAAGGTGACGCGCGCCACGGACCCCCTGAGCGGCGAGGAGCGCACGGTGGTGTGCATCTTCATGAACGTGTTCAACGTCCACGTGAACAGGGCCTGCGTGGCCGGGCGCGTGAGCGCCATGCGCTACTGGGAGGGCAAGTTCATCAACGCGAGCTTCGACAAGGCCTCCGAGGACAACGAGCGCCTGGGCGTGCAGCTGGCCGACGAATCCGGCGACCGCTGGACCATGGTGCAGATCGCGGGGCTCATCGCCCGGCGCATCATTCCCTGGGCCGAGACGGGCGACCACCTGAAGCGCGGCCAGCGCTACGGCATGATCAAGTTCGGCTCGCGCGTGGACGTGTACCTGCCCGAGGGCTGGGCGCCCGCGGTGGAAAAGGGCAGGCGCACGGCGGCCGGGCAGACGGTGATCGCGCGCAGGGCCTAGCGCCCCGGCGACAATACCCCTTGACCTTCGCCCGAAAAGCGCTAGCATCTCCCCAGGCCGCGCTCCGGCCCAGGACGCCATGGAAGAACCCGCCCGCAAGCCGCCCGCCAGAGGGGTGTACATCCTCCCGAACCTGCTCACCACCGCGAGCCTGTTCTCGGGGTTCATGGGCATCCTGTGGGCCATCTCCGGGCAGTTCGAGCAGTGCGCCGTGGCCATCCTGGTCAGCTGCGTCTTCGACGGGCTCGACGGCAAGGTGGCCCGCCTCACCGGCACCAGCTCCGACTTCGGCGTCCAGTACGACTCCCTGTGCGACCTCGTGGCCTTCGGCGTCACCCCGGCCATCATGGTCTACCAGTGGGAGCTTTCGCGCTTCGGCCACCTGGGCCTCATGGCCGCCTTCCTCCTGGTGGCCTGCGGGGCTCTGCGGCTGGCGCGCTTCAACGTGATCACCAAGACATCCAACAAGAAGTTCTTCGTGGGCCTGCCCATTCCGGCCCAGGCCTGCACCGTGGCCACGTTCTACCTCTTCGCCCAGTACCTGCCGCCCGCCATGCAGGCCTGGATGCCCAAGGTCTGCCTGGGCATGGTCTACGTGCTCTCCTTCCTCATGGTCAGCCGCGTGCGCTACGCCTCCTTCAAGGAATACGGGCTCATCAAGGCCCATCCCTTCTCGATGATGGTCACGGCCATCCTGCTCTTCGTGCTGGTGGCCTCCCAGCCCAAGCTCCTGGGCTTCGTGATCTTCGCGGGGTACATCCTCTCCGGGATCTTCTACACCTATGTGATCCTGCCCCGCCGTTCCTCGCTACGAGAGCCTTCCGAAGAGCTCTCATCCTAAAATCACCCCCTCTTTCTGCCAAAAAAGGCAATTGTCAACCGGAAGCGACTTGGGCTAACAAGCCGTCTCCGGCCACCGATCTCACCGCATCGCATTCCCTGCGGAGGAACACCATGTCAGAGCGTGTCGTCATTTTCGACACCACCCTGCGCGACGGCGAGCAGTCTCCCGGCGCGACCATGAACCAGGAAGAGAAAGTCAGGCTGGCGCAGCAGCTGGAACACCTGGGGGTGGACGTGATCGAGGCCGGCTTCCCGGCCGCCAGCGAAGGGGACTTCCAGGCCGTGCGCGCCATCGCCAAGGCCGTGCGCGCCGTGCGCGTGGCGGGCCTGTGCCGCGCCCTCGAATCCGACATCAGGCGCTGCCACGAGGCCATCAAGGACGCCAAGCGCCCGCGCATCCACACCTTCCTGGCCACATCCCCCCTGCACATGAAGCACAAGCTCGGCAAGGAGCCCCAACAGGTGCTGGGGATGATCGAGGCAGCCGTCTCCCTGGCCGCCTCGCTCACCCAGGACGTGGAGTTCTCCTGCGAGGACGCCTCCCGCTCCGAGCGGGACTTCCTGGCCACGGCGGTGGAACTGGCCATCGCGCGCGGGGCCACCACCATCAACATCCCCGACACCGTGGGCTACGCCCAGCCCCAGGAATTCCACGACCTCATCCGCTTCCTCCTGGAGCGGGTGCCCAACGCCTCCAAGGCCGTCTTCAGCGTGCACTGCCACAACGACCTGGGCCTGGCCACCGCCAACACCCTGGCCGCCCTGGCCGCAGGCGCGCGCCAGGCCGAGGTGACCCTCTGCGGCATCGGCGAGCGCGCGGGCAACGCCTCCCTCGAAGAGGTGACCATGGCCCTCAAGACCCGCGCCTGCCTCTACAACCTGGAGACCGGCATCAAGACCGAGCAGCTCTACCCCTCGTCGCGCCTGCTCTCCATGATCATCGGCCAGCCCATCCCGCCCTACAAGCCCATCATCGGGGCCAACGCCTTCGCCCACGAGTCCGGCATCCACCAGGCGGGCGTGCTCAAGTGCCCCGAGACCTACGAGATCATGACGCCCAAGTCCGTGGGGCGCGCGGGCACCGAGCTGGTGCTGGGCAAACACTCGGGCCGCAACGCCGTGAAGTCGCGCCTGGAGGAACTGGGCTTCTCCCTCACCGAGGAGCAGGTCACCCAGATGACCGAGGCCGTGAAGAACCTGGCCGACAAGAAGAAGAACATCTTCTCCGAGGACGTGGAGGCCCTGGTCCTGGAGGAGATCTACCGCCTGCCGGACAAGTACCGGCTCAAGAAGCTCTCCGTGCTCTCGGGCAACATGGGCGTCTCGCCCGTGGCCGCCGTTGTCATGGAGATCGAGGGCCGCGAGGAAAAGCTCTCTCATTTCGGCGTCGGCCCGGTGGACGCCGTGTTCAACACCATCAGCCAACTCACGGGACGCAACCCGGTGCTCAAGCAGTACGCGGTCAACGCCGTCACCAGCGGCACGGACGCCCAAGGCGAGGTGACCGTGCGCCTGGAAGAGAGCGGACACAAGTCCGTGGGCCGCGGCTCCGATCCCGACGTGATCGTGGCCAGCGCCAAGGCCTTCGTGAACGCTCTCAACCGGTTGGCCAAAAAGGAGGAGGAAAGGGAATGCGCCAGACTTTAGCCCAGAAAATCCTGCAGGGCCGCACCGACGAGACCATCACCCAGGACGGACAGATCGTCCGCTGTCGGGTGGACCTCGTCCTGGCCAACGACATCACCGCGCCGCTCGCCATCAAGAGCTTCCGGCGCATGGGCGCGGACAAGGTCTTCGACAAGGACAAAATCGCCCTCGTCTGCGACCACTTCACCCCCAACAAGGACATCGATTCCGCCGAACAGGTCAAGGTGGTGCGCGAGTTCGCCAGCGAGAAGGACATCACCCACTACTACGAAGGCGGCGACTGCGGCGTGGAACACGCCCTGTTGCCCGAGATGGGCCTGGTCGGCCCCGGAGACGTGGTGGTGGGCGCGGACTCCCACACCTGCACCTACGGCGGCCTGGGCGCGTTCGCCACGGGCATGGGCTCCACCGACATCGCCGGGGCCATGGTCCTGGGCGAGACGTGGTTCAAGGTGCCCCCAACCATCCGCGTGCTCCTGGAAGGAACCCTGGCCCCCTGGGTGGGCGGCAAGGACCTCATCCTCGAAGTGATCGGGCGCGTCGGCGTCTCCGGCGCGCTCTACAAGGCCCTGGAGTTCGGCGGCTCCGCCCTGGCCGGGCTCTCCGTGGAACAGCGCCTGACCATGGCCAACATGGCCATCGAGGCCGGAGGCAAGGCCGGGCTCTTCCCCGCGGACGCCAGGAGCCTGGCCTACGCCAAGGCGGCCGGACGCGCGGGCGACAAGGAAATCCACGCCGACGAAGGCGCGTTCTACGAGCAGGCCATCGCCATCGACTGCTCCGCCATGACCCCCCGCGTGGCCTGCCCCCACCTGCCCGACAACGTGAAGCCCGTCACCGAGTGCAAGGGCATCCGCATCGACCAGTCCGTCATCGGCTCCTGCACCAACGGCCGCATCGAGGACATGCGCGAGGCCGCCCATGTGCTCAAGGGCCGCAAGGTGGCCAAGCACGTGCGCTGCATCGTGCTGCCCGCCACCCCCAGGATATGGAAACAGGCCCTCAAGGAAGGACTCCTGGAGATCTTCATGGACTCCGGCTGCATCGTGGGGCCGCCCACCTGCGGCCCCTGCCTGGGCGGGCACATGGGCATCCTGGCCGCCGGGGAGCGCTCCATCGCCACCACCAACCGCAACTTCAAGGGCCGCATGGGCTCCCTGGAGTCCGAAGTGTACCTCTCCAACCCGGCCGTGGCCGCCGCGTCCGCCATCGCGGGCGAGATCGTCCACCCCGAGGCGGTGTAGGAGCGCAAGGGAGTGGAAGATTGGGGGAAACTTTTGTGAACAAAAGTTTCCCCCAAACCCCCTTCAAAAAACTTTAGTGGGCTTCGCGGGTCTGCCCGCGAGACCGACGGCGAACCGAACCCCCCGTTGAGGGTCCAGGGGGATCATCCCCCTGGTGGGTCCAGGGCGGCGCCCTGGCGGGGGTGTGGGGGCAAAGCCCCCACCAAGGAGAAGCATCATGTACAAGGGACGCGCGCACAAGGTAGGCGCACACATCGATACGGACGCCATCATCCCGGCCCGGTTCCTGGTGACCACGGACACCGCCGAGCTGGGGGCCAACTGCATGGAGGGCCTGGAGGCCGGCTGGGTGAAGCGGGTGAGCAAGGGCGACATCATGGTGGCCGGGGAGAACTTCGGCTGCGGCAGTTCGCGCGAGCACGCCCCCCTGGCGCTCCTCGGCGCGGGCATCCCCGTGGTGGTGGCCCACAGCTTCGCCCGCATCTTCTACCGCAACGGCTTCAACATGGGCCTTGTGCTCCTGGAAGTGGGCGACGACGCGGCCAGGATCAACGACGGCGACCAGCTGGAAGTGGACGCCGAAAAGGGCGAGATCAGGAACCTCACCACCGGCGAGGCGATCAAGACGGCCCCCGTGCCGCCCTTCATGCAGGAGATCCTCTCCAAGGGCGGCCTGGTGCACTATGTGAAGGACCGGCTGGAGGCGTAAGCGCCCGGCCAAGACGCCGCGCGCCCGGACCTGGGCGCTCATGCGGCTTGCGAGACGCTCATGACCAAGAACATCGTCATTCTGCCCGGGGACGGCATCGGCCCCGAGATCATGGCCCAGGCCGAGAAGACCCTGAAGAAGATCGGGGAGCGCTTCGGCCACCAGTTCAAGACCAGCTACCACCTGATCGGCGGCGCGGCCATCGACGCCTGCAACACGCCCCTGCCCCAGGAGACCGTGGACGCCTGCAAGCTGGCCGACGCCGTGCTGCTGGGCGCTGTGGGCGGCCCCAAGTGGGACAACATCGAGAAATCCATCCGTCCCGAGCGCGGGCTCCTGGGCATCCGCAAGGAGCTGGGGCTCTTCGCCAACCTGCGCCCGGCCAAGCTCTTCCCCGAGCTCCGGGACGCCTGCTGCCTGCGCCCGGACATCGTGGGCCAGGGCCTGGACGTGATGGTGATCCGCGAGCTCACCGGCGGGGCCTACTTCGGCACGCCCAAGGGCCAGGAAGTGCGCGACGGCGAGCGCGTGGCCTACAACAACATGATCTATTCCGAGTCCGAGATCCGCCGCATCGCCAAGGTGGGCTTCGAGACCGCCCGCAAGCGCGGCAAGAAGCTCTGCTCCGTGGACAAGGCCAACGTGCTCGACGTGTCCCAGCTCTGGCGCGAGGTGGTGCTGGAAGTGGCCAAGGACTACCCCGACGTGGAGCTGACCCACATGTACGTGGACAACGCAGCCATGCAGCTGGTGCGCAATCCCGGGCAGTTCGACACCATCGTCACCGAGAACCTCTTCGGCGACATCCTCTCCGACGAGGCGGCGGTGATCACCGGCTCCATCGGCATGCTGCCCTCGGCGTCCCTGGGCGCTACCGGCCCCGGCCTCTACGAGCCCATCCACGGCTCGGCCCCGGACATCGCGGGCAAGGACCTGGCCAACCCCCTGGCCACCATCCTCTCCGTGGCCATGATGCTGCGCTACCAGTTCGCCATGGCCCAGGAGGCCCAGGTGATCGAGGACGCCGTGTCCGCCATCCTCCAGGAAGGCTGGCGCACCGGCGACATCATGGAGCCCGGCAAGGTCCAGGTGGGCTGCTCGAAAATGGGCGACCTGGTGGCCGAACGCCTCTAGGCCGTAGCGCCCCCACGCCCCTCCGAAACCCCTTCCGGCCCTGCCGGGAGGGGTTTCTTCGTGTTCACGCCGCTCTCCTCCCGGCATCGAGGCACGAAGCGTTCGGGCTTTGCACCCATCGGAGATTCCCGTTTGACCGGACGTTCCTTTCGTGTAACGGAATTGTTATGCTAGTCCAGACATATGAAAACCAACGCCCGGCGGGCGCGAGACCCCGGAACGGAGAGCGCATGCCCCCCAATGACTCCTCGGGCCAGACCAAGCTGGCCCTGGCGCGCCCGGCGGCCGTATTGCAGGAGAACGCCCGGGCCATGGGCGTGATCTGAAGTGGACACGCCTTCGCATTTGCGCCAAGAGAGGCTTGAAAGTCCCTTCCACCAAGGAGAGAACCATGTCCGACTGCGAACGCAACTACTATAGAACCCTCTACGAGGCCATCAAGGTCATCAATTCGAGCCTGGAGCCCATGGAGCTTCTGGGGCGCATCGCGGAGCAGACCGCAAAGGCGCTGGACGTGAAGGCCTGCTCCCTGCGCCTGTTGGACCGCGCGGGGCTGAATCTCCTGCCCGGGGCGTCCTTCGGGCTCTCCAAGGGCTACCTGCGCAAGGGCAAGGTGGAGGTGGCCAAAAGCAAACTCGACAAGTTCGCCCTGGCCGGAGACTCCGTGTACGTGGCCGACGCCGCCAGCGACGAGCGCTTTCAGTACCAGGAGGCCGCCAGGGCCGAGGGTCTGGTTTCGGTGCTCGTGGTGCCCCTGCGGGTGGAGGAGAAGATCATCGGCGTCATGCGCGTCTACACCGGGGCAAAGCGGGATTTCTGCGAGTCCGAGGTGGAATTCCTGACCATCATGGCCAACCTCTCGGCCATCGCCATCGAGAACGCGCGGCTGCACCAGGCGCTCAAGTCCGATTACGAGCTGCTGACCGCCTTCCAATACCAAACCTTCGAGGACTAGCGAGGCCCCCATGCGCAAGATCAAGGTCGGCATCAACGGATTCGGACGCATCGGCCGCCAGGTGCTCAAGGCCATGTACGAGCAGCACGGCGAGCGCATCGAGGTGGTTGCCGTCAACGACCTCTTCGACACCCACACCAACGCCCACCTGCTCGCCTACGACACCAACTACGGGCGCTGCCCCATCCCCGTCTCCACCGACGGCGACGACATGGTGGTGGGCTCCTGGCGCGTGCGCTGCACCAAGGAGCGCGATCCCAAGAACATCCCCTGGGCCAGGGAGGGCGTGGACGTGGTGGTGGAATCCACCGGCATCTTCCGCACCGGCCCCCAGGCGGCCATGCACATGGAGTCCGGCGCGAAGAAGGTGATCATCTCCGCGCCCGCCAAGGACGAGGACATCACCATCGTCATGGGCGTCAACGAGGACAAGTACGACCCCGCGAAGCACCACATCCTCTCAAACGCCTCCTGCACCACCAACTGCCTGGCCCCCGTGGCCAAGGTGGTGCACGAGGCCTTCGGCATCCGCTCCGGCGTGATGTGCACCATCCACTCCTACACCAACGACCAGCGCATCCTGGACCTGCCCCACAAGGACCTTCGCCGGGCGCGCGCGGCGGCCTGCAACATCATCCCCACGTCCACCGGCGCGGCCAAGGCCGTGGCCCTGGTGATCCCGGAACTCAAGGGCCGCTTCAGCGGCTACTCCCTGCGCGTGCCCACCCCGGCGGTCTCCGTGGTGGACTTCGCAGCCGTGCTGGAGAAGCCCACGGACACCGAGACGCTGCGCGCCACGCTCAACGCGGCGGCCGAGGGGCCGCTCAAGGGCGTGATGGGCTATTGCGAGGAGCCCCTGGTCTCCTCGGACTTCAAGGGCGACCCCCGTTCCGGCGTGGTGGAGGCCGAGTTCACCATGGTCCAGGACGGCGTGCTGGCCAAGCTGGTGGCCTGGTACGACAACGAATGGGGCTACTCCTGCCGCGTGGGCGACCTGATCACCTACATGGCGGGCAAGGGGCTCTAGCGATCAACCGACGGTGACGAAAAGAGAACGGCCGGGGGCGAAAGCCTCCGGCCGTTTGCGTTTCCGGGGAGATTCGCGCGTCACTGCTGCCGTTTGGCGGCCCACGCCCCCTTCTCCGTGCCCCAGCCCGAGGCGACCCAGGCCCCCTGGGCCGTGCCGTTCTCGGACAGGGCCCCGGAGACGGAGCCCTTGAAGCTGATGAACGCGATCTTGCCGTTCAGCTCGGAATCGAACGTGCCCTTTTCCTGGTCCAGCGTGCCGATGAAGCGGCCGTGCAGGCCGTCGGTGTTGGACACCTCGCCCTCCACGCTGCGGCCGTCCACGGTGAGGCGCACCTTGCCCTTGGTGCCGCCGGCGAACTCCCCAACGTAGGTGCCGTCGAACCGGGCCAGTCTGGCGGCCTCCTCGCGCTCCTTGCGCTTCTGCTCCTTGAGGGCGTCGTACTGTTTGCGCACGGCTGCCTCGTCCACGCGCTCCTTGGCGGGCGCGGGCGCGGGGGTCTGGTTCAGGACCTCCTTGTGCCGGGCGTCGATCTCGGACACGGCCATCTGCACGAGGCGGATGGCCATGGTGTCCATGGTCAGGCCCGTGCGCGTCTCCTCGGTAGAGCCCAGGAAGCCCTTGAGCTGGCTGTGCACCACGAAGGTGTCCTCCATGAGCCCCGTGGCCACCTGCCGGCCGGTGTCGGCGTCGATGACGGTGTAGCGCAGCCCGGTCTTCCAGGTGCTCTTTTCGTCGCCGGACTTGATGGAGGCCACGGCCGTTCCTGCGGCGGTTCCCACCCCGGAGTCCTGGGTGACCCCCGCCACCACGCCGCCCACCAGGATGCCCAGGAGCGTGCCGTCGAAGTCCTTGCGCTGGATGTCCAGGCGCTCGGCCTTGGCCACGTCGAAGCGCACCAGGAAGCGGGCCTGGGCGAACTTGCCCTTGCGGAACACCTTGAGGGCCTTGGCGTCGCCCAGGTTGGCGGCCAGGCCGATCTCCTGGACGATCTCGTCCAGGTTTGCCCTGTCGAGCACGGTGAATCCGGCCTTGGCCATCTCCATCTCGCCCGCGTCGGCCAGGTTTCCGGCGTCAACGCGCTGGCGGAAAGCCGCCGTGGTTCCCTCCATGGCCCCTGGGAGCACCACCACGGCCGGTCCGGGCACGGAGGCGTTGGCGTAGGCGATGGGCTGGTAGAGGGCCTGGTCCGCCAGCTCGTGGGCGCTTTTGCTGGCGGACTTGCATGCGGCGAGGCCGCAGGCGAGGCACAAAACGGCGAGCAGCCGCCGGGCGGACGGACTCATGGCAAAGCCTCCTTGCGCCGGGATCAGGGCAGGCCCAGCGCGGTTCGGATCTCGATGCGCGCCTTGGCGAACTCCTCCTGGAAACGCTCGCTCCGGGACATGACCTGGGCGATGGCCACGGCGCAGAGCTTTCCTGCCTCCACGTCGCTGGGGTAGTGCACGCCGCCCACCAGACGCTGCCGGGCGAACAGTTCGCCCCGGGCGAAGAGTTCGGGGGCCTTTTCGGGCACGGCCCAGGAGAGCAGGATGGCGGCAAGGTGGCCGTAGGTGCTGTGTCCGCTGGGGTAGGAGGCGCTGACGGGCCTGTCCAGGCACGGGCGCAGGGACTCCGAGCGCGTGAAGGGCCTCGGCCTGTCCCAGTGTTTCTTGGCCGCGCCCAGGACAATGCTGGAATCCTTGAGCACGCGTTTGAAGAGCTCCAGCGTCAGGGGCAGGGCTTCCTCGCGAAAGCCGGGCCCCAGCACGTCGGCGAAGCGCAGCGGGGAGCGCCGGGCGTCCGCGCGGGCGAAGGCGGCCTGATCCTGCGTTCGGGCCTGCTGGAGCGCCAGGAGCGTTTCGATTTCGGCCATGCCCTGCACGGCGGAGGGGGGCGGGGGCAGCAGGCGGATCAGGTCCGGCTGGCCCGGCGGGAGATAGGAAGGGGATTCCTCGGCCAGGGCCAGCCCGGCCAGGAAAACTGCGAGGGCGAGTGAGACGAGGAGGCGTGTCTGGAACATGCCTCCTGTCTACGGGATTCGGAAGGGAATGTCAGCCCGCGCGGGGCGGGATGCTAGCGCTGGGCCAGCACCACGTACCAGGTGCCCTTGTCCTTGCGCACGCCCTGGGCGGCCCATTCCCCCTGCGCGCCCTCCCCCTGGAGAGCGCCTGCGGCGATGCCGCTGAACCGGAGGAACAGGAACTTGCCCGTGAGGTCGCAGGCGATGCGTCCGGTATCGGGGTCGACCTTGCCCGCGATGGTGCCGGAGAAGCCATGCTTGTTGCTCATCTCGCCCTGGACTTCCTCGCCGCGCACCACGATGGAGATGCGGCCGGTGAATTCACCCAGGAATTCGCCCTCGTAGACTCCGTCGAAGCGGCCGGCCCAGGAGGGGGAAGCAAGATGCAGAAGCGTAACGATCAATGCGATAGCGATAGCTGAGCGCACGAAAACCTCCAAGAGGCGAGGAAACCGCCGTCCAGGGGACAGGTATAGCCAAGGCGCGCCCGATGCAATCCTTTTTTGACGCTTGCGCGTCGAATGTCGCGCGGCGGCCCCGGCGCAGGGACTGGCAGGAGCCCCCGCCGGGTCAGTTGGCGCTTCCCGCCAGGCTCTCCAGGGAGCGCGCCAGGGCGGAAAGTCCCGAACTTCTGAGCGGATGGAAGGGCTTCATGCAGTTCCTGCACGCCTTTTTCACGGCCAGGCACGCCTCGTGGCTCACGCAATCCACGGGGCAGAGCACCACGTCGGCCGATGCCAACTTGCCATGCAACTCCGATGCCGAGTTCTCCATGCCCCCGTCGTGGTGGTGGAAGCGGCCGCCCCGGCGCTCCACCAGTTCGCGGTAATGGCGCACCAAGTTGCAGCGCCCGCCCACATAGAGCACGGTCTTGCCCTCCATGCCGGGCAGTTGGCCCGCCTCTTCGGCCGGGCAGCCGCCTCCGGGGCCGCAGCCTCCGCCCTCGGCGCAGGGCAGGGCGCGCACCAGCTCCTGTTCGGCGCGCTCCAGGTCCGCGCTCACGTCCTCCACCTGCTCGCGCAGGATCAGGTTGTCGCGGTAGAGTTCCTCGATCACGGCCGCCTGGCGGCGCGTCTCCCGGCGTGCGGCTTCCAGTTCTTCGCGCAGGGCGCGCACCTCGTCCTCGTGGCCCATGGGGCGGGGCAGGGCGGCCTCGCGCACCTGTCGCGAGAGCTTGAGGCGTTCCAGGCGTTCGGCGCTCAGGCGATCCTCCAGGTCCTTGACGCGCGCGGCCCATTCCACGTTGCGGGCGCGGCGGGCCGCCTGCACGCGCGACAGGGCCATGGAGAGCTGGTCCACGCGGGTCTCCAGCCGGGAGAGGCGTTTCAGGTCGGCGCGGTTGGCCGCGCCCAGCAGGTGGGAGAGCATGTGCACCTCCCCGAACACCTTGTTGAGAAGGCGCATTCCCGCCGCCGGGTGGCTCATCACCGCCCAGAAGGGGCCGGGCACATCCCCGGCGGCCAGGGACTGCTTCCACAGGGCCTCCAGGGCCGCCTCGTCTCCAGCCTTGGCGAACAGGCGGATTTCCTTGCGGTATTTCTTGTCCAGGGTGCGGTTCACGGCCTGGGCGATGCGCCCTTCTCGGCGGCTTTCGCGCACGAAGTAACCGTGCAACTCGTAGTCGGAGGCGTGCGGGAGCACGGTCAGTTCCAGGCGACGGGCCAGCTTGCGCAGTTCGGCCATGGACAGGCAGGTTCCCAGGATCGGGCATTGGTAGTCCTCGTGTTCCCAAAGCTTGCGGCGCGCGGGGACGGTCATGGATTCCTCCTTGAAGTGCATGGCGCCGGTAATAATGAAACTGAGAATCAATGTCAACTAAACGGCGTTCGGATTTTGACGCCGCTTGCTTCGGGCGCGCGCCGGGCATAAGCCTCGAAAAACACCTCCGGGGTCGCGGCCCCGGCCTCCAAGGAGCACCCCGTGCGCTACAAACCCCTGGGAAGAACCGGCGTTCTCGTTTCCGAGTTGTGTTTCGGCGCGATGACCTTCGGCAAGGAGGCCGACGAGACCGAATCCGGGCGCATGTTCGCCGCCTGCCGCGACGCTGGGGTGAACTTCTTCGACTGCGCCAACGTCTATTCGGGCGGCCGGGCCGAGACCATCCTGGGCAAGCTCGCCCGGGACTGCCGCGACGAACTCGTCCTGACCACCAAGGTCGCCCAGGTGGCCGGTCCCGACGTCAACGCCCTGGGGGCGTCGCGCCGCCACATCATGCTGGAGGTGGAGAAGAGCCTCAAACGCCTGGGCACCGACCGCATCGACATCTATTTCATCCATCATTTCGATCCCCTCACCCCCATGGAGGAGACCCTGCGCGCACTGGACGATCTGGTGCGCCAGGGCAAGGTGCTCTACCCGGGGGCCAGCAACTGGGCCGCCTGGCAGACCGCCAAGGCCCTGGGCATCTCCGAGGCCAGGGGACTGGCGCGTTTCGAATGCCTTGAGCCCATGTACAACCTCGTGAAACGGCAGGCGGAAGTGGAGATCCTCCCCCTTGCCCTCTCCGAGAACCTGGCGGTGATCCCCTACAACCCCCTCGCCGCCGGGCTGCTCACCGGAAAATACGCCTCCGGCCAGGGGCAGGGACGCATCGCCGAAAACAAGATGTACAACGCCCGCTACTCCGACCCCGTCTACCACCAGGTGGCCGAACGCTTCGTCGCGTTCTCCCGCGAGCGCGGCCTGAACCCCGTGAGCCTCGCCGTGCGCTGGGCGGCCTCGCATCCCGGCGTCACCGCGCCAATCATCGGCGCGCGCAACCTGGAACAACTCAAGGACTCCCTCGCCGCCGCGAGCCTGGACGTGGACCGCGAGACGCTCGACGCCGTCACGGCGTTGTCCGTTGCTCCGCCGTTGGCGACGGATCGTCTCGAAGAAGCCATCGACCCGGGTTACATGACGAGGAATCGCCAGGGGGCGGCCAGGTAGAGCGGTTGAGGAGGCCCCCGGCGGCCAGGGCTCTTGCCGCATCCCCGGCATTTGACACGCGGCCAGCGAGGGCGCATATTCGCTGCCGCGATTTTTCCTATGTCCAAGATCACCATCCAGAATCTTTCCAAGTCCCTTGGCGGCCGGGACCTCATGTCGGGCTTCAGCATGGAGGCCGTCTCCGGCATGCGCCTGGCGGTGACGGGTCCCAACGGTTGCGGCAAGTCCACATTCCTGCGCCTGATGGCGGGCGAGGCCGAGCCGGACGCCGGGCGCGTGCTGCTGCCCGCGGGCGCGCGGCTGGGCTACGTGGCGCAGGAGCTGGGATCGTCCGACCTGGAGGAGCCGCTGCTGGCCTGGGTGATGAGCGCGCTCCCCTCCTGGAAGGAGTTCTGGCGCGAGTGGGAACGCGCCAGCCTGGACCACGACGAACGCGCGCTGGAGGCCCTGAGCGCCCGCCAGGCGGAGATGGAGCATTCCCTGGGCTACAACCCGGAACATCGGGCCAAGGCGATTCTTTCGGGTCTCGGTTTCGAGGAGAAGGCCTGGCCCCATCCGGTGAAGCTCCTCTCGGGAGGCTGGCGCGAGCGGGCCAAGCTGGCGCGGGTGCTGGTGGCCGGGGCGGACGTGCTGCTCCTGGACGAGCCCACCAACCACCTGGACATCGAGGCCGTGGAGTGGCTGGAGCAGTACCTGCTCTGCTTCAACGGCGTGCTGATCTTCGTGGCGCACGACCGGGTGTTCCTGGACCGCGTGGGCACCCACGTGCTCTTCCTGGGCGGCGACAAGCCCGCCTTGCGCCAGGGCACGTTCAGCGAGTTCCTGGAGTGGCGCGCCCAGACCCAGCAGCAGATGGAGGCCAAGGCCGCGCAGCTTTCCGGGGCCATCGGCCGCCAGATGGCCTTCGTGAGCCGCTTCCGCTACAAGGCCACCAAGGCGCGCCAGGCCCAGAGCAAGCTCAAGGCCGTGGACAAGCTCCAGAAGGAGCTTTCCGGCGTGGCGGGCAGTATCGAGCGCAGGCGCAAGACGCTGGATTTCAAGCTTCCCGAGCCCGCCCGGGCCGACAAGAACATCCTCTCCGTGGCCGACCTGGAGTTCGCCTTCCCCGGGGGGCGGTCCCTTTGGCCCAGGCTCACGTTCAATCTTTACCGGGGGCAGAAGGTGGCCCTGGCCGGCCCCAACGGTGCGGGCAAGACCACGCTGCTCAAGTGCCTGACGGGCGAGCTGAAGCCCTCCGGCGGCACGATCCGCATGGGGTCCCAGGTGCGCATGGGGTATTTCAGCCAGCACCAGACCGAGATCCTGCGCGCCAACGAGACGGTGATGGGCGAGATCCGCCGCCTGTCGGACCCGCGCTCCTCCACGGAGGAGCTGTGCTCGGTGCTGGGCCTGTTCATGCTGGGCGAGGAGTACTTCGAGCGCTTCGTGCGCGATCTTTCCGGCGGCGAGAAGTCCCGCCTGGTGCTGGCCAGCCTGTTTCTGGCGCGGGCCAACTTCCTGGTGCTGGACGAGCCCACCAACCACCTGGACCTGGAAAGCCGCGAGGCCCTGGTGAACGCCCTGGCCGACTACGAGGGCGCGATCCTTTTCGTGGCGCACGACCGCCATCTGCTGGCCGAGGCGGCCGAGGTGATCTGGACCGTGGGGCCCGAGGGGCTCTCGGAGTTCCTGGGCGGCTACGAGGCCTACGAGGCGCACCTGAAGGCGCAGGCCAGCGCCGCCTGCGCCCTCTCCACGGGCGGCCGGGACAAGGCCATGGCCAAGGAATCGCGGGAGGAGCGCCAGGCCGCCAAGCGCCGCCAGGCCGAGGAGCGCAACGCGCTCTCCCGGGAGCTCAAGCCGCTCAAGGAAAGCTACGCGAAACTTGAAGCGGAGCTTGAAGAGGCCATGACCCGCCAGCACGACGTGGAGCAGGTGCTGGCCCAGCCCGAGACCTACGCCGACGCGGCGAAGTTTTCGGAGCTCTCCAAGGAATACCACAGCCTCAAGGAACAGGGCGACGCCCTGGTGCTGGAGCTGGCGGACCTGGAGGAGCGCATCGGGGAGCTGGAAGCGCGGCGGGAGGCCCTTTGATCCACGTGGTGGCGGGCATCCTCTGGCGCGACGGGCTCTGTCTCGGCGTCCGGCGTCCCGAGGGCAAGGCCCATGCGGGCCTGTGGGAGTTCCCGGGCGGCAAGGTGGAGGAGGGCGAAGAGCCCGCCCCTGCCCTGGTGCGCGAGCTGCGCGAGGAGCTTGGCATCGAGGCGCGCGAGCCCCGTTTCTGGCGGGAAAAAATTCACGAGTATCCCAACGGCATCGTGCGCTTGTCTTTTTTTCATATCCGTGATTTCACAGGGCTTCCCCGTCCCCTCGAAGGCCAAGGACTGCGCTGGCTGACTCCCGCCCAGGCCCGGGAACTGCCATTCCTGGAGGCGGACAGGGACATCGTGGAGGCGCTCGCCCAGCCGCCGGACGCCCCCTGACCATCCAACGCACGGAGCCCGTCTTGCGCATCGACGACCTGCTCACCAGAGGCAAGCAGTTCATCTCCCTGGAATTCTTTCCCCCCAAGGAAAAGGACGCCTGGCCCGCCTTCTTCTACGAGGCCGGACGCCTCTCTGTCCTCAATCCGCTCTTCGTGTCCGTCACCTACGGCGCGGGCGGTTCCACCCAGGCCAACACCCTGGAGCTGGTCACGCGCTTCTCGCGCGACCTGGGGCAGAACCCCATGGCCCACCTCACCTGCGTGGGGGCCTCCGAGGAGTCGCTGCGCTCCTTCATGGACGCCCTGAAGGCCGCAGGCGTGGACAACGTGCTGGCCCTGCGCGGCGATCCGCCCCAGAACCAGCCGGACTTCTCCCTGGAGGGCCAGGCCTTCCAGCACGGCTCGGACCTGGCCGGGTTCATCCGCCAGGCCTACCCGGACCTGTGCATCGGCGTGGCGGGCTACCCTGAGAAGCACCCCCAGGCCGAAAGCCTGGACGCCGACATCGACTTCCTCAAGCTCAAGATCGAGAAGGGCGGCAACTTCGTCATCACCCAGCTCTTCTTCGACAACGACCACTACTTCCGCTTCGTCGAGAGGTGCCGCGCCAGGGGAATCGACGCGCCCGTCATCCCGGGCGTGCTGCCGATCATGAACCTGGCCAGCATCAAACGCATCCTCTCGCTGTGCGGGGCCACCCTGCCGCCCGAGTACCTGGAGCGCCTGGAGGCGGCCAACGCCAAGGGCGGCGCCGCAGCCGTGCGCGCCGAGGGCGTGGCCTACGCCAAGGCCCAGTGCCGGGACCTGATCGAGCGCGGCGCGCCCGGCGTGCACCTCTACACGCTCAACAAGGCCCAGGCCTGCCTCGACATCGCGGGGGATCTGAAGCTCGCCTGAGCGCGGGCTCATCGCTGACAAGGAAGAAGCCCCGGACCCCGGAGAGGGCCAAGACCCCGCCCCGGGGTCCTGCGGCATCGCCGCCGGAACGCCGCGCGAACCCGGCTGCGCATCCCGGGCCTCTTCCACAAACCCATAGGAGCCACAGTCATGTCCAAGCCCGTCGTCGCCGTCGCGGGAGCAACCGGGGCCGTTGGCCGCGAAATGCTCAAGACCCTGGAGCAGAGGGACTTCCCCGCCTCCGAAGTGATCGCCCTGGCCTCTTCCCGTTCCGCCGGGAACAAAGTGCCCTTCAAGGACGGCGAACTCACCGTGCGCGAGATGACTCCCGAGAGCTTCAAGGGCGTGGACCTGGCCCTGTTCTCCGCCGGCGGTTCCACCTCCAAGACCTTCGCCCCCCACGCCGTGGCCAGCGGCTGCGTGGTGGTGGACAACTCCAGCGCCTGGCGCATGGACCCCAAGGTGCCCCTGGTGGTGCCCGAGGTGAACCCCGACGACGTGGACTGGCACACCGGCATCATCGCCAACCCCAACTGCTCGACCATCCAGATGGTGGTGGCCCTGAAGCCCCTGCACGACGCCTGGACCATCAAGCGCGTGGTGGTCTCCACCTACCAGGCCGTCTCCGGCACGGGCCAGAAGGCCATCGAGGAGCTGGACCGCCAGGTGCGCCAGATGTTCAACGGCATCGACCCCGAAGTGAAGGTCTATCCCCACCAGATCGCCTTCAACTGCCTGCCGCAGATCGACGTGTTCTCCCTGGGTGACTACACCTTCGAGGAGATCAAGATGATCAAGGAGACGGCCAAGATCATGGGTGACGAGTCCATCAAGGTCACGGCCACCACGGTGCGCGTGCCGGTGTTCTACGGCCACTCCGAGTCCGTGAACGTGGAGTTCGAAAAGCCCGTGACGGCCGCCGAGGCCCGCGCCTTGCTGAGCCAGGCCCCGGGCGTGCAGGTGTACGATAATCCCAACGAGAAGATGTACCCCATGCCCCTCATGGCCGCCGGAGAGGACGAGGTGTTCGTGGGCCGCATCCGCCAGGACGACACCGTGGACAACGGCCTGAACATGTGGATCGTGGCCGACAACATCCGCAAGGGCGCGGCGCTCAACGCCGTGCAGATCGCGGAACTGCTGCTCCAAAAGGGCAAGCTGAAGGTCTAGCGTGGATATCCTCGACTCCAAGGCCTACCTGGACCGGATGCTTGCGGCCCCGCGCCCCGGCTCCGGCCAGGTGTTGGCCTTCTACGAACACCGCGTGGGGGCCGTCTGCAAGGACCCGGCCCTCATGCTCATGCCCTGGGACGACCACCTGGTCCACCGGGGCGACGGCGTCTTCGAGACCGTCAAGTGGGTGGACTCCAAGGTCTACCTCCTGGACGAACACCTGGCCCGCATGGGCCGCTCCGGCCAGGCCATCGGGCTCGAGCCGCCGTGTCCCTGGGAGGCGGTGCGAGAGATCGTGCTGGCCACGGGACGCGCGGCGGGCACGCCCAACGGGCTCTTCCGCATGCTCCTGGGGCGCGGCCCCGGCGGCTTCGGGCTGGACCCCTCCGAGTGTCCCGAGCCCAGCCTCTACGTGGCGGCCTACCAGTACGCACCCAAGCCCGCCGCCTTCTACGAGAAGGGCGTCACGGCCTTCCGCACGTCCATCCCCGCCAAGCAGAGCTACCTGGCCACCATCAAGAGCATCGACTACCTGCCCAACGTGCTCATGAAGAAGGAGGCCCTGGCCAAAGGCAAGGACTTCCCCGTGTGCTTCGACGCGCGCGGCTTCCTGGCCGAGGGGGCCACCGAGAACGTGGCCCTGGTGGACAAGGACGGCTGCATCACCGTGCCCAGGCTGGACAACGCCCTCTCGGGCACCACGCTCCTGCGCGTGCTGGAACTGGCCCGGGGCGAGATCAGCCACTGCTACAAGTCCATCACCGAGGGCGACATCCGTGAGGCCCGGGAGATGCTCATCCTGGGCACCACGGCCCAGTGCCTCTCCATCGTGGAGTACGACGGGCGCCCCGTGGGCGGCGGGACGCCCGGCCCCGTCAGCAGGCGTCTGCTGGAACTGCTGAAGAAGGACCTGGCCGGGAACGGCGTGCCCCTCTAGACGACCGCTTGACGTCGGCCGGACGGGGGCTTGCGTCCCTGTCCGGCCGTTTTCATTCTCCGGGCTCCTCGCTCCGCGCATCCACCTGACGACGCGGTCTTACGCTCCGCGCACGGCCGATGGACTTCGTGCAGGGGCTCTGCTAGCGCTCAGCAGGATCGGGGAAGTCTCCGGACGCGCGGCGGCCGCGTCCCGGCCCCGTCCCGCATGCGCCGCCAAGGAGGAGGAGCCATGCACTGCACGCGTTGCGGCGTCCCCCTGGACGACAAGGCCCGGTTCTGCCCGTCGTGCGGCCAGCGCGTGGCCCCCGGCGGCGTCATGGACTTTCGCCTGCCCGAACCGGAAGAGCCGCTTCCCGCGCAGGACGCGCCCGGCCCGCTCCGGCCGGAGCCCCCCGCCTGGCCGGGCGTGCGCTACGCCTCGTGGAGCCGCATGGCGGCCTATCTCGTGGACATGGTCTTGGTCTGCATCGCTGTGATCGCTCTGCTCGCGGTCGATGCGGGGCGAGGCGGGTCGGGCGACGCGGTGGCGGCGCTCATGGCCAACGCGGTGGTCTGGCTCTATTACGCGGTCCAGGAGAGTTCCCCGGTCCAGGCCACCCTGGGCAAGCGGATCATGGGCCTCAAGGTCACGGACCTGGAGGGACGCCGCATCACCTTCGGCCGGGCCACGGGGCGCTACTTCGCCAAGCTGCTCTCGGGCGGGCTGCTCCTGCTGGGCTACGCCATGATCCTCTTCACGAAGAAGCGCCAGGGCCTGCACGACCTGCTGGCAGGGACCGTGGTGGTCTACAGGTAGGGCGGAGGGGACGGCGCGGGGAGGGGGACTCCAGACGCGCGGGGCAACGCTGCTCCAGGTCGCGACGCTGCGGGCGGCGGCCTGCGCCGCCGTCTCGATCCCGGCCGCGCTCGCCGGATCGGGACGTGCGGCGGCCTGGATGTCGACGCTTACTGTCGCTGGGCCATGTCCTCCAGGAGCCACTTGGCGTCGGCCAGGGAATCGTCGCGAGAGAAGCGCCAGACTTCGTTCACCTGGCGGGTGGCGGCGACCCTGGGGTCGTCGGCCACGGTGGCCTGGTAGGCCACCTCCACCACGGTGCGTCCCGCCTCGCGTTGCACCTCCAGCACCTGGGCCTCCACCAGGAGCACGGAGACGGCCTGGCGGTCCGGCCGCTCGGCGGCCCAGCGCTCGAAGCGGGCCATCATGTCCGGGGCCGCGAACTGGCGCAGGTCCGAGAGGTTGCGCATGGCCCAGGACTGCTTGACGCGCCCGAACATCACCTTGGCTCCGCGCAGGAACTCGGCCTGGTTGAAGGCCCCGGGGGCGTCGGGCTCGTGGGGTTCGTCCTGGGCGGCGGGCTGGCGCAGGTCGCGCCCCTGCTGGCCGGTCAGGTATTCCCAGGCAGCCTGGGCGCGGCGGCTGCGCTGGTCCGTGCCGGATTCGCCTTCGTCGTCGCGGGGCGTGGCGTCGTAGGTGTTGTCGTCGTCGGGAGGGCGGCGCTTGGAGAGGTTGGAGATCACCCTCCAGGCCACCCAGCCCGCCAGGGCGATGAACAGGATGTCCAGAAGCCCCATCAGCGCCCGGGAGGGCTGCTGGCCCAGCACGTCCTGCGCCGCCTGGGCAGGGAGCGCGCCGAGGAGCGGGAGGAGGTCCATCAGCTGATCAGCCCGAGGTTCTTGAGCAGGTGCAGGAGCATCTGCTTGTCGATGGGTTTGGGCACGTAGGAGGTGGCTCCGCCCTTGTAGTAGGCCTCCACAACGTTTTTGGGGTCGTCCAGGGCCGTGGTCATGATCACCTTGGCTTCCTGCAACGGCGGAATCTTGCGCTCGCGCTCGATGGCGCGGATTTTCTTCAGGGCCTCCTGGCCGTCCATCTCGGGCATCATGATGTCCATGCAGATGAGGTCGTAGGGAGCCCCCTCGTCGAGAGCCCTCTTGAAGGCGTCGATGGCTTCCAGGCCGTTCACTGCGATGTCCGCATCGCCGTACGGGGCGAGTATCTTCTGCAACAGCTTCCTGCTGGCGAAATCGTCTTCCACCACGAGCGCCTTCATTGAGAACCTCCAAACCCGGACTTTTCCTTCTTTTAGTCCCAATGCAGCGGCGAGACAAGGGATAATGCTTGATTCCCCGACGCTCGTGGGGCACGAACCGGAC
>NZ_JBZVFJ010000043.1:0-25684 GCF_058402725.1 Fundidesulfovibrio sp.
CCCTCCGTTTAGGGTTTAGCTCACCCGGAGGTCGTATGCCTCCAAGGGGGGCGGGGCCATCCCATTAACAGGCTGCTAACCGGCCGACGGATGAGCGCCTGCCTCCAGGAGAAGGCCTTCCAGTTCTGAAAGGGAGCCGCTCGCGATGCACTCCTCCTGGGCATATCCGCCTGTGTCCGCCTTGTAGGAATTGAAGGCTCGGCCCTGGAGCAGGGCGTAATAGACCCCGCCGGCCTCCACGATGTTGTAGCGGCCCACTCCAGCCTTCACCAGCCGCTCCGGCAGTCCCACATGCTTGAAAGCTTCCTCGATGGCCAGGACCAGGGCGTGCATGCTTTGAGCCCGCAGGCAATGATGCTCAGGGTAAAGTCCATTCACGGCCGCGTGATAGTCCAGCGCCTGACCCTGGCGCAGGGCGAAAAAGCTCCCTCTGATCTCCAGGATGTTGTAGCCCCTCACTCCCTCGCGCACCAACACCGGCTCCTCCGGCGGCAACGTGAGCCTAGGGGCATCGCCCTCCACAGTGAGCCACCGGGCCATTGCCGGATGTTCCAGGCGTGGGGCTCTGAAATGGGACATGAGGGAATCCCACAGGCCCGGCAACCCTGAGCGGGGGATGTCTGCAAGCCCAGCGCGTGCGGCCGGAAGATGTTGCGCTTCGTCCTTTACGGCCCAGACCCGTTCTTCGAACAGACACAGGGGGCTGTCGTTTACGGGCGGAAGGACCTGCCGGGTTGAATCATGCGCGGCAGAGGGGGGCTCTCCGGCGACGACCGGGGAGGTCCCGGGCGCGATCACGTCCTTTGCGCCGGAGTCGCCGCATGCGACAGGACCGGCTGCCGCGTCCGCCGCCTGGGGGGCGGCGGCCTCCAAGGAGTCTCCGCCAGCCGCTTCCGACTCTCCGGCTCGGGCCTTGTCGCGGCCCAGGCTCACGTCCTCCAGGATCTTCATGGCGAAGCCAGTCAGGGGGAAGCCAGCCCTGGCCAGGCCTTCCACCACGCGGCGGTAGCGCGCTGTGCGCACATGCTGGTCCATGTAGGGGTTCTCGGAGTACCAGAGGTGGGCGGGAACGGCGCGCGGATTCTCGCGGCGGAGGGTCTCGCGGTCCTGTCTGAAGCGGATGCCGTGGCGCTCGGGCTCGCGCCAGAAGGTGCTGCCCACCACAAGCATCAGCGGGTTGATGTTGGCCATGCGGTCGATGTTTTCGCGGTTGGCGATGATCAGCGCCAGGGTCTCGTCGATGTCCTCCTCCGTCTCGCCAGGCACGCCGATGACCGCGTTCACCTCGGTGTGGATGCCCGCCTGGTGGCAGTCCCGGAGGTTCCGCGAGATGATGTCCACGGTGTAGCCCTTGTTCTGGATGCGCAGGGTGTTGGCCGACCAGGCGTCCACCCCGAAGCGCACCGAGACGAAGCCCGCGCGTTTCAACAGCGCGAAGAAGTCCGGAGTGCTCTTGCGGTCGATGCGCAGTTGGCCCGTCAGGCGCACCAGCAGTCCCCGGCGCACGATTTCCTCGCAAATGGCGCGCACGTGGGTGTGGCTGCCGTTGAAGTCGGACTCGTTGAACATGTAGAGGTCGCGCCCGGCCTCGTAGAGCTCCTGCATTTCGTCCACGAAGAGTACCGGGTCCCTGGCGCGCCAGGGGATGCACTCGCCGCAGAAGCGGCAGCGCGACCAACGGCAGCCACGGCTGGCGATGACGGGGGTCAGGCGGTAATTGTCGTGGTTGGTGTAGAGGGAGAGATCCTTGGCCCACGGGTAGGAGGGGCGTGGGAGGGCGTCCAGGTCCATGGGGATGGGTGCGGGGACGAAGACCCTGAAGGGCGAATCCGTGCGCGAGAGCACGCCGGGCAAGTCCGCAGGGCGTTCTCCGGCCAGCAGGGCCTTGACCAGGGGCGCCGCGGTGAGGTCGGCCTCTCCGATGCACATGTAGTCGCACTCCGGGAAGGCCGCGAAGCCCACCTGGGCCTGGTTGCAGCTGTAACCGCCGGCCAGGGTCACGGTGTCCGGGCAGCGCTGCCTGAAGCGTCTGACAAGCTCGCGCGTGAACAGGGTGTTGCACTCGTGCACGGAGACTCCCAGGACTCTGGGGGCCGCCCGGACCAGCGCTTCCAGCGTCTCTTCCAGGTCGGGCCTGAAGAAGTCCACGAAGTCCTGGTCCAGCCACCAACCCGAGTGCTCGGCGGCCCAGGGGTCCTCGGGGGCGGAGCGGCCGTCGGGCAGCGTCACGTTGCCGCCCAGGTCCAGCAGCCGGTGGGCGTGGAAGCGGTGGTAGACGATGATGTCCAGGTCCAGGGTGGAGATGCGCACGTCCGCCCCGGCCAGGGCCGCGTGCACGTAGGCCAGGCCGTTGGGCATCATGCCCAGGTTGCGCCCGGGACAGTCCAGCAGAATCATGTCCGCCCCGGGGGCGAAGGCGATGGGCGGGATGTCCATGGGGTAGGGAGAGGAAATCTCGGGGATGAAGGCCCTGCGCGGCAGCCGACGCGGATCGAGGAGGTCCGGGCTGTCCGGCTCCAGGAGCTCGAACCCGTCGGGAAGCAAGGCCTTGAGCGCCGCCCGGCGCGGCCAGGAGGACTCGCAGAGGAACACACGACGCTGGCCCGGCGCGGCCAAATACTCGTCGAGCCCCAGGGTGGGGGCGCTCAGGGGCGTGGGGGGCGATGCGCCGGGCGGGAGAACCAGGCAGGCGGAGCGCGCAAGCTCCGGCCAGGCCCGGAACAACTCCGACGCCAGGGGGCCGTCGCCCAGCACGGCGAGGCCCCCGCGCCGGGCAAGCGCCTGGCCGAGCAACGTCAGGCAACGTCCAGCCGTTTCGTCCGGTTCGGCGAACAGGCGATAGGTGCTGATGCGCTGGGCCGTGAGATCAGCCTGAACGGTTCCGCTTCCGGCAGTGACGAAACGCGTGGTGGCGGTGACGGTCTTCATGCGGTCCCGCCGAGGAGCGCGCGGAGCTTGCCCCGCAACCGCCAGGCAAGGGACGCTGCCCGGGCCCCCAGCCCTGAGCGAGAGCCCAGGTCGCTCAGGTGCTTTCGCACCGCCAGGGCGAGTTCCATGGAACTCCCTTGGGGCGCCTGCTCCAGGGCATTCTGGGCCAGGGTGAGCTCCCGGCGCGCGCCCGCCACGTCGCCCTGCCGTTCCAGGGCCAAGCCCAGGCCGAAGCGCAGGTCGGAGACCACCTGCCAGACTGCAGGGGGCGTATGCTCCATGGCCCGGAGAAAGTCGCCCGCGGCCTCCTGGGCTCGTCCGGTCTCCAGATGACACCAGCCCCTGCCGCGCAGGCACTCCTGATGGAAGTCGTCCAGGTGGCCGGAAGCGCCCGCCAGGGCTCTGTCGAAGTGCTCCACGGCCAGAGCGGGCCTGCCCCGGTGACGCATGAGCCAGCCCATGGCCTTGTGGGCCAGCGGCTGCGCAGGGTCTTCAGACAGCGAGGCCCTCAGGTGGCGCTCCGATTCATCAAGGCGTCCCAGGGCGCACAGCGCCCAGCCCAGCTCGGCCTGGATGACCGCATCTCCCGGCAGTTCGGGAAGTTCCTCCAGCAGGATGCGCGCGGCCTCCTCGAATCGCGAGGCGTAAAAGGCTTGGCGGCCCAGGGAAAGAAGCCGCTTCTGGTCGTCGATACGCCACAGTTCCTGCCGGTCCCGGGCGACGGCAAGGGCCAGCAGGTCGGCCTCCTGGGGGGGGGCGTCGCCTGCCAGGCGGAGGCGTTTCACGGCCTCGTTCTCCACCAGGGGGGACACCCTCCCGGATTTGAGCGCCTCAAGGGCCAGGAGCGAGTTGTTCCGGCCGTCGTGGGGGCCTATGTAGTTGTTGCCGCCGTCGGTGCCGGGGTGCCAGCAGTGGTA
This sequence comes from Fundidesulfovibrio sp., assembly GCF_058402725.1. Taxonomy (NCBI): domain Bacteria; kingdom Pseudomonadati; phylum Thermodesulfobacteriota; class Desulfovibrionia; order Desulfovibrionales; family Desulfovibrionaceae; genus Fundidesulfovibrio; species Fundidesulfovibrio sp. The sequence continues at coordinate 3,846 of NZ_JBZVFJ010000043.1, forward strand.
GAGGAACTCGCTGTCGTGCCACACCTCGGGCACGCCCATGTTGGCCAGGCGGAAAGTGATGTCGTAGGGGCCGCAGACGTGGCCCAGGTAGTCGATGTGTTCATCCGCCCCGCCCACGGCGATCATGTCGTCGCGCCTGGCGCACAGGCAGGCGCCGTAATTGCGGGTGAGGATGGGCGTGCGCTGGTCGGCCAGGCCGGTGGTGGTGGCGCCGTTCCAGTTGATGCAGCCTTCGCCCAGCACCTGCGTCACGCTGGGGTAGTCGAAGGGGTAGTGCCTGCGGTGGGTGTTGCGGACTTCGTCCAGGTGCAGGGCCATGCGGGGAGTGCGATCAAAGGCTTCGGTGAGGGCGCGGATGAAGCCAGGCCCCACGATGGCGTCGGAGTCCATGATGCAGGCCAGTTCACCCCTGGCCATGGCCAGGCCGACATTGTACATGAGGTGTTTGTGGTAATAAACCTCGTCGGGGAAATCGAGGGCAAGCCAGGCGTCCACGGGTGCGGGCCTGCCTGCCGCGAGGGCCTCCTCCAGGAGTGCGCGGATCTCCGGAGAGCGCCTGGAGTAGAACTCGATCCAGACCACCTCGTAGCTCTCCCTTGGGACATCCTGGTCGTGCAGGTATTTGAAGATGTGAAAGCTTTCCCTGCAGGACCAGTCCAGCAGGATGAGGGACACCTTGGGGGAAGTGGGGGCTGAGCGGTAGAGGAGTTCCATGGTGAATGCCTGATCGGGCGTTGTGAATTTGTATTATTTCAACAGTAAAGCCATCATGTGTTAGTAAGCTTGCCAAAGAGCTTAAGAACGCGGAACTGGGATAGCTGTTGCCAAATGCCCTCCAGGACAGTGAGGCGTTTGTCCGTGGAGGACCGGAGCTCCTCCAGGCCGGCTTCAACGGCAGCGACGCGGCACAGAGTCGTCTCGTGGGTTTGCTCCACGCTAGCGATGCGGCACAGAGTCGCCTCGTTGGTTTGCTCCACGCTAGCGATGCGGCACAGAGTCGCCTCGTGGGTTTGCTCCACGCTTCGGATGAACCCGGTGTGGTTGCCCTGGAGGGTTTCCAGGCGCGATGCCAGGGCGGCCTGTCGGGCGGCCGAGGCGGCCTGCAGGCGGGTGTCGGCCTCGAGGATCAGGTTCTGTGCGGCCAGGGCTGCCAATTCGTCAGGGCGAAGAATCTCCAGATTCACATCACCCAGGGTGGTGTGGACGGCAAGGAATCCGTGACCCGTGCGCAGGATGTTGTAGCCCTCGATGCCCTCCTGGACGGTTTCCGTCGATTTCTCTAGCGGCGAGTACGCCGCCCGGCCCGGCAGGCGGCCCTGCCGGCGCAGGGACTGCACGACGGTATGCGCCAGTTCGCTTGGGCCGAGCCAGCGGGGATCGGCGAAGAAGGAGGCCGGAGGACGGTTCGGTGCCGTGGTCTGGGTCGTGTGGTCAGGGAGGCTCCCTGCCGTGTCGTCCGCTGTGGCCAGTGAGGTTTTTTCAGTGGCCCCCTGGGCGTCCGATGCGGTCTGCTCCTCGCGGCTGGAGCAAAGCGTCACGACCAGAAGACCTTGGACCTCCGCCACGTCGTCCGGGGACTCGCCAGGCGCCAAGGCCCGGCAGCTCAGGACCGGCAGGCCGCGTTGGCGGCAGGCCAGGATCTGTTCCTGCATTTCCGGGCCACCTTGAACATAAACCAGGGGTAACGGGCGGTTGAGTTCGGGTTCTCGCAGCAGGGCCTCGACAGTGGGCCAGGGGTCGAGTTCCTGGGGGTGGACCAGCAACAGGCCCGGAAAGGCCACCAGGGGAGCCGGGGCGCGCAGGCGGTCCAGGCCGGCCTTGACCAGGATCATGGCCTTGAGCTCCAGGAGGTCCACGGCGTGCAAGGCGCCCTCGGGAGGGCTCTCCAGCCTGCACAGGTCGATCGTTCCCAGCCCCATGGGGATGGCGTGGTGCACGCCCCGGAACCAGACCAGGTTGTAGCCCAGGTAGTCGCTCTCGACGGGCGCGGGTTCATCCCTGGGGGGTCCGGCGAGGTCCAGGGGCCTGGAGCGGAAGTCGCGCGTCCGGTTGGAGTAGGGGCTGCCTTCGGGATCGGACTGGTAGCCGAAGCGATCCATCCAGGCAGTGCCCAGCGGCGCCAGCCGCTCGAGCACCGTTTCAGGCAGGCCCTTGCGCCAGCCGCCGATGCGGCCCTCGCGGAAGGTGTCGGCAGAGGAGTTGTAGATCTTCGCGCCGATGTCTTCCGGGCGTCCGGGAGCGAAAAGCTTCAGTTGGAGCGACCAGATCAGCTTGAGTTTGGCCTCTTCGTCAGCCCCCCCGGCCTGTCCGGCCAGTTCTTCGAAAGAGACGGGAATGACGTTGGGGAAGTCCAGCCAGGGCGCGAAGCGCTCCGTCCGGTCGGCCAGGGAGTCCAGCAGCAGCGGGTCGTCGGCCAGCAGGGCCATCCGGGCTTCCAGGTCGAGGCCGTGGAAGTACCCGGCGTACGGAGCGCGCCCGGGCCTGTGAAAATGGTGCGCTTCGGAGATGAGGATGTCCAGCGGGTGGCGGTAGATGAACAGCGTGGGACAGGAGGGAAAGGGGTGCAGGCGGTTGCCGTGGGGAGCGCGCCGGGTGGTGTCGACGAAGAAGTCCCTGGCCGTGGTGTGGGTGTTGGAGAATTCCAGGGGATGCCAACAGCCCGGCCTGGGGACGCGGGGGGGCGTGGGGCCGTCGCAGTAGCCCAGGGCGCGTGCCAACTCGATGAGCAGGTGCGTGCCGCTCTTGGGGATGGAAACCAGGAACAACGGCAGACGATCGCTGCGCCGGGTTGTCTCCGGGGCCAGGATGTCGGCCTGGGGGGCGTCCAGAAAAGTCATGAGGCTTGCGGCAAGCGCTTCGGGGTCGGTCTGGCAGACCACATCCAGGATCTGTCCGGCCCGGAAGTTGCCGGGCGGTGGTGGGGCCGGTTGATCGGTCGGTGACGCGAACAACGCCAGGCTGTCGGCGTCCAGCAGCGAACGCAGGGCTCCGCACAGGGCCTCTGTTCCGCTCAAGCGAAGCTGGCGCGAACCGTCCTTCCGACGTCTGGCGATGGCGGCGGCGAGAGCGTCGGGGCTGGCTGCGACGAACTCAAGGCGTAGGCTCACGAGCGCTCCGACGAGTGGTTGCGGACGGTTTGGAGCAGTTCATCCAAGCTTGGACCGATCAACACGCCGGGCATGGACGAAACGTCGGTGGCCGTCAAGTCCATGGGGCCGAGCGCCTGGGGAATGGCCAGGTACATCCCGCCGAAGGCCACGAAGTTGACGCCGCCCTCGGAAGCCACCAGCCGTGGCGGGGCCTGGGGTGGGAGGGCGTCGCTCTCCACCAGGGCGAGAACCTCCTCGAGGGTGTGAGCGGACAACACGCCCTGTAGGCCTGCGGGGTCAACGGCGTTGAGGTCCAGGGCGCCCAGAGATTGCGGAACGGCGTGGTAGGCGTCTCCCGCCAGCACGATGTTGCGGCCGGACCGGGCCATGACCAGCCTGGGCTCACGGCGGGGGGCGCGTTCAAAAGCGGCCTGGCGGGCAGCCTGTTGAACCTGCCGGGCCGCATCGGCGCAGCCATCCAGGGCACTCAGGGCATGGAGCGAGTCGTGGCCGTCGAGGGCCTTCAGTGCGTCTTCGGGTCTTTCCCAATCCAGGGCCAAAACCGCTTCGAACACTGCGTTTACGGCTGCGGTGGTCTGCTCGAGGGAGAGCCAGGCAGCTTCGAGAAGCCTTGCGTCACGCAGAGTGGATCGCTCGGCCCGGGTGTTTTCGCGCCACGGATGGGAGGTGAATCCCGGACGCTGGATGCGCAGATTGGTCTTGTTGAAGGCGAAGACGGTGAGGTCCTCGGGCAGGTCGGGGCTGTGCTTCCGGCCGGACTCGATAAGGTCGCCCAACTGGCGTTGCAGGGGTGTGAGGTCGGCCTTGTCCGGCTCCTCCAGGGGGGCGAAGCCCAGTTCGCGCATCACGGGGCCGAAGCCCAACTCCCGCAGGGCGGACACATGCCAGGGGGTCAGGCATTGCCGCCAGAAGCCCGGTTTGCCCTGGAAGAAGTTGTGGCGGTGTGTGCCGGTAAGGTTGGTGGAGCACATGTCGGCCCAGACCGCGTCCGCGAAGTCCCCCGGGACCTCCATGTCCAAGGCCCGCCCCAGGAAGACGATGACCTGTCGGGGCTCGGCGAGGAGTTCCTCCCAGCGCATCACGGCGTAGTGCTCCCGACAGCCCGCGAATTCCTCCATCCAGCCCAGCAGGTGCGTGGCCAGGCCGTTGAAGACCTCGGGGTCCGAGAGCTTGGAGAGCGCCAATTCGCGGCGCACACTCGCCAAACCTTCGGCCGAGTCGGGCCCGTGGGCCTGGAGGTGTGCGCTGGCCAGGGCGTTGATGGAGTGCGCGGCGCTCACCAGAATCCCGGCCGGGTGGCGCAGTGAGGCGAACTTGACCAGCGCGTCGAAGCGCGAATCGCTGGCGAAGAGAGCGGGATTCTCGTGGGAGTGGGGGATGTCCAGGGTGAAGATGAGCTCGGCCGGGTGGCTGGTGAGGAAGGTCACGTCGCCCAGGCCGGCCACCCCCAGGTATTTTCGGCAGACCACCTTGTCAGGCCGGGCGGGATCGATGGCCAAAGGCCCGCCCAGCAAGGTCTCGAAGGCGGGATTGGAGACGACTTCGTGATCACCGGCCGCCTCTGCCAGGGAGCGAAGCAACGCCTGCATGGGGAGCCGTCCGATGGCGCTCTCCACAGCCCTGGCCACGACCTCGTCGAGAGGGTCGGTCTGGGGGCGCAAGACCCTAAGCTTGGACAAAATGCTCAAGAGGAGCGTGTAACCGCTGCGTGGAGCCCCGGCCACCAGTGGTCTTGCGGCGTCAGGCATGGAGCGCCTCCACGACGACCGCCCACACGCTGGAACGGCCACTGAGTCCGTGGGCGGTGAAATCCTCCCCGGCGAAGAGTCTGGCCGCCCCAGCGAAGCTCTCGTGCACCGCCAGCACCACTCCCGGGTGCGCGCCGGCGAAGCGGTAGCCTTCAAGGGGCATGAAGTCGAGATGCCGGGAGGCCTGGAGGGCGTCGGGATCGAAATCGGAGACGGGACCTTCGCAGTCGTGCCCGCACAAGATGCCACCGGGACGCAGCTTGGGCAGCCAGGCGGCGATGTCGGCGCTGGTGGCGCGGTAGGAGTGGTCTCCGTCCAGGAAGACCAGGTCCAGGGAGGCGTCGGGGACGAGCGAGGCGGCCTCCAGGCTTGTCATGACCATTGTTTCGACCATGTCCTGAGCGCCATATTCAAGCACTCTGGCCTGAAAAGTGGCTAAAAGGTCATGCTGGGCGGCCAGTTCCACATGCCAGGCCACGTTGGGGCTGCCTTGCCAGGTGTCCACGCAGATCAGGCGGCCGCCCACAGGACGAAGGGCCTCGATGAAGGCTTTCGTGCTGCCGTTGCCCAGGAAGGAGCCGACCTCCAGAATGCGCATGGCCGGCTTGTAGGTGCCTTGAACGAGCAAACGTAGCGCTAGTGCATCTTCATCGGAGATGCGTGGAGCGACGTCAAGGGCAAGAGCCAGGGACTTATCCATGACAGTGAGCCTCAAGGCCTTTGTTTGAGAGAGTGATACCGTTTAACGCGTCGTTTTTGCACGGTAAATCAATGTCTGAAATGTGGCGTAAAGCAGCGGTGAATTCGGAAATGGCTATGTTGTATCGGCCAAGGTAGTAGCTGCTCCATCCCTTGCCACGATGTATGTCTTGCATGACATTGGACGGAGGCGAGTCAGTCTTGCTGAGGACATTAGAGAAGGCAACGATAGCATTCTCATATTGGCCGTCGTGGAAGAGCGCCCAACCGAGTCCTCGTAAGGATTGTTGCAGTAAATCGTTGGTGTGTGCCGACATCGGTCTTACAAGATCTATAGCTCTGTTGAAATGATTAATCGCGTCGTGTATCTTGTTGGATTGGAGGGATGACCACCCCATCCCGCAGTAAGCTTCGTATGAGCATATGTTTTGGTCGATGGCTGATTGAAATCCTGACATGGCATTGTCATAATCCCCTTTGTGGTATTCACTCCAGGCATGATCGTTCATTATTCTGTGGTCGGAATGTTCCCGTCTCGCGGTTGGATAAGCATTGAGTAGGTCATGAAAGCTGTTTCCGGTAATGCTTCGCATGGTATAGTTTGGAGCAGTGTATTGAAGGAGAGTGCTGATGGCCCGTTTGTGCAGGATGTCGTCGTTTGAGTTGTGAAGTTCTTTTGAAAGTTTATCGTAGATTTTAGTTCCAGGAAAAGGGCACAAACGGAAGAGAACGAGGCCAGCCCTGTCCTTTGGCAGTTTTTCTATGGTTTTCAGGGTGTTAATGTGGGATTCTTCTGTTTCGAAAGGCAGGTGAGTGATGAAATGATAGTCAAAATCCAAGCACGTTGTATTGTTTACAAGGATTGAGAATTCAATAAGTGTCTTGACGGGTGTTTTTCTGTTGTACTCAAGGCTGTTTATTTTGTCGCATCCAGATTGGAATGCAATGATAGTATGAGCAAGGCCTGAATCATATGATGCTCTGAGAATGAGAGGGTTAGAAAGTATGTGTTGAGGATGCAATTGCGCAAAAAATGGCAAGCCAATTTCACATTTGTATCTATCGAAAAAAGAAATAAGGTACTTATTTGATGCAATAAAAAATGGGTCAATGAATTTAATTTGTTTAAATCCAGCGTTTTTTGCAAAATGGAGTTCTTCAAATATGTCGTCAAGACTCCGCATTGTTCGAGAAGGAAGGTTTATGCCGTTTTTGCTATAAATCCTGTGCGTCGTTCCAGCTGAGCAGAAAGTGCAATTTCCGATACATCCTCTTCCAGTGTAGGTGAAGTAGTCGCGTGTGTTTGTGTAGGCGTTGTTTGTGTATGATTTGAATTCAATGGAAGACAATGGGAATTTAACGTCAGTCAGGCATTGGTTGTTGTCGATGACATGTCTTTGGACATCCGTGAAGTAGTCCTGATTGAAAAATGGGATGTCTTCCGGCATACAAAGGGTGGCTTGTCGTAGTTTGCCGTTTTCCTTGGTGGCCAAGCCTGGTATGTCCCTGTGGTCCTTACCAGTGGCTACGCGGCGAGCAAGTTCTCTCATGGTAGTCTCGCCATAGCCAATGCATACACAATGAAAATGTTGCAGATATAGTTCAGGATTTAATGTCGCGCCGTAACCGCCAGCTATGGTTAGCGATGTACTGCATTTTTTAATTTGGTTTGCTAATTGATGAATCAAGGGGTCGTAAACAGAGCGAGTGCTGACTCCGATGATGTCTGGCCCGATCCGTGAAATCAAATCGCCGAGTAACTTAAGTTCAATGTCAGACCATGGGTTTGCATCAATGTTGACGCTATGGATAAGGATTTGTTGAATGGATTCGTTGCTGTTAATGTATTCATAATTCCTGGGATGGGCTAGGTATTGACTGCTTGATTTTGAAGAGGGAAGTTTAAAGTGGACAATGGAGACATTGTTATCGTCTCGCAGTAGTTCATTCGCAATTGAGCGCAAACCCAATGCGTTGTCGTCGTACAGGCAAATTAAGCAAATGTTAGGCATCTTTTAATAGAGAGCTTTGTTTGTGACGATTTCGGATAAGCCTGAAGAGAGCTGCTGAATTCGAAACGCGGCCTTGTCTCGTGTTGATTCGTAGGCAAGACATCTGGAAAAGTATTGTCTTGCTGAGTCAGTATTCCCTTCGCGAGCCTCCAGTCTGCCGAAAGAAAAGTATAGTTCAGCTTGCTTGAGAGTTACAGCGGCACTCGTTGCATGGTGGCTGTCGATTATACTCTGAGCAAAATTCAGCAGCAGTCGCGCTTTGAGCAGTTGGTGCACATCGGTCATTTCATCCGCAATGATTATGGCAGCTTCACAGCGTGCCATGGAGTTGGCCGGAGTTGCCCCGGGAAGGGGTAGGTCGTTAAGAGATGGCGAAATTGCTTGTTTCAGCTGGTCAAGTGAACTAGCTACAACACATGTATCGTCCATTATAATGGCAGGAGCTTCGAAACTGCTGTACGCTCCTTGTGGTATTGCGAAATAAAAACCGTGGTATGAGACAACGTTAAAGCCATTGAGGCCTTCTATTTTTAGGGTTGGCTCTGAAGAGACTAGCGAGCAATTGGCGTTCGCATATATTCTATCGCGATGAAAGTGGAGAGAGAACATATCTCCGTGCTGGCCACTTTTCGCTAAAAATAAACCTCTTTTCCCATTTTTGTAGTTTGGCGGAAGTGCTGTGGGGATGTACTCCATGACATGGATGAATCCTGCATGGTGGAGTAGCATGGATAAAGCACGCCTTGAAAACTGGAATACGAGGTTTCCATCGCTAGAACTCGTCAATTCGGAGGAGGACTCTATTTGGCATTTGATGGTCCCGTAAACATGTTCCAATGACGATTTGTGTGCGTCGTATGGCCTGTCCGTGTCGTGATAGTCATCGCAAAAAAGGTTAAGGTCAATGATCAGCGCATTGCTAATAGCAGAGTGGAGCATTGACAGAACTGATTGAGGGTTGCTCAAGTGGTTCAAAACGCCGAGCATGATGCCCATGTCGAATTCTTCTTCAGGCTTGTAGTTGTGAATGTCCTGGCAAATGAATTCGACGTTAGTCATGTTGAAGTGACGTTTCAAAAGGTTTGCCTTGGCTATGTTGTGCGATGATCCATCTATGGCTACAATTTTCTTGAAACCAAGTCGATGCAAGACCAGTGTGAGCCAACCTTCGTTGCATCCAACATCCAGTATGGTGTGATTCGATGGGTCAATTTGTAGATATTGCTTGATGATGTCGACAACCACCCTGGTTATGTGGTCTTGGACGGCGATGTTGTGCCAGTATCCGCCCCAGTAGAGTCTGTCGATATTAAATACTCCCGGGGAGAACTCGATCAAATAATTCCATGGCGCAAGTTCGGAAATTTCCAGTTTTAGTTTGTTCATGCTGTTTGACTCGCCTTGGGTAATTGTGTAATTTTGTTCATTGATGATGTTCGAACTACTTTGAATGAAGGTTCCATGGATAGTAAGCCGTCAAACCTGCTCGTATTATTGTCTACCTTTACATGAATTAGTGCTTGTCGTGTGTCCATGAATACAAAGCCTTCGCCGGATAGGGCGCCGACGCCGAGAGTAATGAAGTAGTCTCCTGCGTTAATATTGAATTTTAAAGTAAATTTGTAGATCGCACATTGCCCTGCTTCAAGGGGGGGGAGGGAGACGTCCATGAATTTAAGGTTGCTCCCATGGATCATCACGCCATCCTTTGTTTTGATCGCGTAACCGCAGCATGGATTGGACACCGGTTGGTAGCTTGCAAGCTTGATGTATATTTCGACAATCTCTCCAGTGGAGATGGTATGATTGTGTTGCATGTTGTTGCTAGTGACAAGGAAGTCGATTATCTCACACTTTCTGTTTCCAAATCGTTCTTCATACTTGTTGTATCCATCGCGTAACGGGCACAAGTCTGTCGTGTCGAAGAGTGAGAAGAAGTCTTGCTCTGTTTGCAGGGGATTTTGTTTGAGAGTCTGTTTGTCAGTTGCAATATTTTGCAAGTCAGTTTCGTGTGTTGTATGTACGCACTCTGAGCCGGAAAGCATCATGGCATAGTATTTGTTGACTATAGGATGCGGCTCGCCCCACGCCATTTTTACGCCGTTATCCAACAACAAAGCCTCGTCGCAGACCTTGGTCACCATGCTCATGTCATGAGTGACTACAATCAGGGTCACGCCGGAGTGTATCATCTTGCGTAGTCGCTCGAAGCAGCGGTGCTGAAAGCTGATGTCCCCCACCGCCAGCGCCTCGTCCACCAGGAGGATGTCCGGCTCCACGTTCACGGCGGCCGCGAAGGCCAGGCGCACGAACATGCCGGAGGAGTAGGTCTTCACGGGCTGGTCGAAGAACTGCCCGATGTCCGCGAAGTCCTCGATTTCAGGCAGGCGACGTTTCATCTCCGAAGCCGGGACTCCGTGGAATGCGCCGCTCATGAGCACGTTGTCCCGGCCCGTCATCTCGGGGTTGAACCCGGCGCCCAGTTCGAGCAGGGCCGAGATGCGCCCGTTCACGGTGACGGTGCCGCTGGTGGGCTTGAGGATCCCGGCGATCACCTGGAGCAGCGTGGACTTGCCCGAACCGTTGCGCCCGAGGATGCCCAGCGTCTCCCCCTTGCGCACCTCGAGGTCGATGTCCTTGAGCGCCCAGAATTCCTCGTGCCGCGCCCGCCTGGGCCACAACACCTCCAGAAGTCGGTCGGCAGGGGACCGGAACAGTCGGTATTTCTTGGAGACGCCGCTCAGGCGCACGGCCACGTCGCGCTCAGAGGACATCGGCGAACTCCGGCTTGAGGCGCTTGAACACCAGCCCGCCCAGGGCGAACATGCCGATGGCCGCGCACCAGAAGAACGCCGCTCCCCAGGGGGCGGTCCAGATGGGTTCCTGGCTGATGAACGCGGTGCGGTACCCCTCGACGACGTAATTGAGGGGATTGAGCGCCAGGATCCTTCTCGGGGTTTCCGGGAGCATCTCCAGCGGCCACACGATGGGCGTCAGCCAGAACCAGACGTTGAGGACCAGCCCCAGGATCTGTTGCGTGTCCCTGTAGAACACCGTGAACGCCGCCGCGATCCAGGACAGGCCCGTGGCCAGGAGCCACAGGCCGGGCAGGTAATAGAGCGCCTGCAGCATGTGGAACGAGAGGGAGTATCCGTTGAGCAGCAGGATGACGCAATACGCCGGCAGCAGGGCGGCATGCACTGCGAGGCCTGCGCTGAAGTGGACCACGGGCAGAATCTCCACCGGAAACACCACCTTCTTCACGAGGTGGGGGTTGGCCACCACGCAGGCGCAGCTTCCGCCCAGCGCCTCCGAGAAGAGGAGCCAGGGGAGGTATCCGGCCAGATACGCCACGATGAACGGCGTGTCCCCCATGGGGCTGACCTTGAGCCCGTAGGAGAAGACGAACCAGTAGATAAGGATGGTGCACAGGGGGTTGAGCACCGCCCACACCGCGCCCGCAGCCGCGCCCGCGTATCGGGTGTTCAGCTCCCGGCGGGTCATGAGGGCGATCATCGCCCGTTGCGTGACCAGGCGGGAGAGAAAAACAACAAGGGAGGGCCGTCGCGGTCCGGGGTGCACTGTCATGCCTGGGTACCTTAGAGGTGCTTGCTGTCCAACCGGGGCGCCATCCCCACTCTTTCAAGGAGAACAGTGAGCGCATATGCTCTTGACGGCTTCGATGCAAGAGTTTCGTTCCGCCGTGCGGATGCTTTGGCGTGAGTTCTTCAGCGTCAGTCCGCGTTTCTGGAGAGTCCGGCCATCACCCGTCCGATCACGTCCTTGAGGACGCCCATCTGCACGGGTTTGACGATGCAGGCGGTCATGCCTGCGGCAAGGAAGGAGTCCAACTCGCTCTTTGTAGAGTAGGCGGACAGGGCGACGACGGGAATGCCCGGATCGCCCGCAGCGCCGCTCCGGATGAGGCGCGTGGCCTCCACGCCGTCCAGGACGGGCATCTGTACGTCCATGAGCACCATGTCGAACGTCTCCGACGCGAGGCGTTCCAGGGCCTCCTTGCCGTTGTGCGCGACCTGGACCGAGTGCCCGAGCTTTTCGAGCATGATGGTGGCGATCTGCCGGTTGATCTGTTCGTCCTCCACCAGGAGCACCCGGTACGAACCGCTGGCGGAGGCCCCGGAGTCCAGGCAGGCTGCGCGCCCGGCAGGGAGCATCCGGGGCAGTCCGACGCGGACGTTGAAGGCGACGGTGGCGCCTTGGCCCTCGGTGGAGTCCAGGCAGACGGAGCCTCCCATGAGCGCGGCCAGCCGCTTGACGATGGACAGGCCGAGCCCCGTGCCCGGGCTCTGCTTGGTGTAGGAGCTGTCGCCCTGGGTGAAGGGCTGGAAGAGCCTGGGCACGAGGGCTTCGGGGATGCCCGGCCCGGTGTCGGTGATGGCGAAGAGCAGGACGCACTGGTCCGGCACGGTGTCCAGGAGGACATGGGAGAGGCTGATCGTGACGCCGCCGGTTTCGGTGAACTTCACGGCGTTGGCCACCAGGTTGAAGAGGACCTGCCTGATCTTGGGGGCGTCCCCGACAACCTCTTCCGGCAACCCGGGGGACGAGGAGCAGGCAAGCTCCAGCCCCTTGTTTCTGGCCATGCCCGCGAAAAGCTCAACGGGCTCGCGCAGCAGGGCCAGGGGAGCGAAGCGCTCCTGCACCATCCGCACCCGCCCGGACTCGATGCGGGAGAGGTCCAGGATGTCGTTGAGCAGACGCAGCAGCCTCTCGGAGGACTCGTAGGCCTGCATGACGTATCCGGCGCGTTCCTCCTCGCTCGTGGCCGTGTTGAGCAGCTGGAGCATGCCCATGACGCCGTTGAGGGGCGTGCGGATCTCGTGGCTCATGTTGGCCAGGAACTCGCTCTTGGCCCTGGAGGCCGCCTCGGCCTCCTCCTTGGCGCGGGCCAAGGCCTCGGTGGCCAGGACGCGCTCGGTGACGTTCTCGTGCGCCACCACGATCCTGGCCGCCCCCTCGCCGGGGAACCGGGTGATCCGCACGGAGAACCAGCGCCGCTCCTCGCGGGAATGGCAGGGATACTCCAGGGTGAAGGAGGCGAGCTCCCCGGCCAGCACCTGGCGCATGGCGGTCGCGATCCTGGAGGCGGTCACGGCGTCCTCGCCGACGGCGTTGCGGCAGACGTCGAAGTAGTTGGCCCCCTCGCTCACGGCGGCGGGGATGCAGGAGTTGCGCAGCGCGAAGGAGCGCCATGCGGAGTTGACGGCCAGGATCTGGCCGGCGCCGTCCACGATGGCGATGTGCGCCGACAGGCCGTTGAGCGTCCCCCGCGCGAAGCGCTCGGACTCCATCAGGCCTTCCTCGGCCTTTTTCCTTGCCGAGATGTCGCTGACGGAGAGGAAGAGCATGGTCTCGCGCGCGCCGCTCTCCGCATGGGGGGCCGCGTCGTAGAGCGCGGCCTCCAGGAGCACGGACCGGGGGGGTGCGCCGGACACGTTCAGGTCCGTCTCCACCCGCTTGCCCGCCGGGCTCTTGAAGAACGCCCTGAAGCGGGCCAGGAACACCGGGCGAGCTTCGGGCGCGATGAACTCGAAGAACGGCCGCCCCATCGGTTTGCGGCCCCGCCAGCCCACCATCTCCATGAAGGTGATGTTCACCTCCTGGATCATGGCGTCCTTGTCGAGGACCACATAGCCCACCGGGGCCTTGTGAAAGAGGATGGAGAACCGCTCGTAGGCCTCGGCCAGTTCGAGATGGGAGCGCCTGAGCTCCTCGTTCTGGATCTCCAGTTCGATCTGGTGGACCTGCAGTTCGTGGAGGACAGCACGGACTTCCTCTCCCGCGCCTACCCCTTCGGAGTCGTCCTGCGCGCGGAGGAGGCTTTCGGCCCGCTCCCGAAGGTCCTTGAGGGATGAATTCTTGCTGTTGTTCATCGCGGTGCGCCTCAGGGGTCAACGGTGGGTTCGCCAGCCCCGGAGCGGACGAAGGGCAGGAAGGTTCATGCTTCGTTTTCCCCCTTCACGCGGCCGACGGAGGAATCAGGTTCTGCGGGCTGCGCGGGCGACAGGCCCGCCTTGCACTCGGCGAGCTTGAGCCTGGTGATGTTCTCGTGCGCCACCAACACCCGCCTGCCGCGCGGGGTGTCGAAGGAGGCGATCCGCGCCAGGAACCAGCGCGGGGTGTCGCCGGAATGGCAGGGGTACTCGATCTCCCCCGGCGTCTCCCGACCCTGGAGCGCTTCCCGGATGGCGGCGGCCACCAGGGGGGCTTCTTCGTGGTATGGCCCCGAAGACTTGTCGCAGATGTCGAGGTAGTCGGTCCCCACGGCGCCGTTGGGAAGGGACAGGCCGTTCTCGCGGCCGAAGCTGTGCCAGGCCATGTTGACGTATTCGATCACCCCGCGCTGGTCCAAGATGGCCACATGGGCGGGCATGGCGTCCACCACGGCGCGCAGATAGTCCTGGGAGAAGCGCAGGGCGTCGCGGGCCGAGACGAGGTCGGTCACGTCGTGGACCATGCCCATGGAGTGGGTCGTTCGGCCCGTCTCGTCGCGACCCTCCATGGACTTCTCGTGCACGATGCGCACCTCGCCGCCGGGGCGCACGATGCGGTGGATGGCCTCGTAGGGCAGCCCGTCGCGCACGGCGCTGGTGTAGGTCTCGTTGAGCTCCTCGCGGTCCTCGGGGTGCGCCATGGCCAGAAAGCCCTCATAGGAGGGCGTGAACTCGCCGGGCCGGACGCCGAAGATGCGGTAGACCTCGTCCGACCATTCGAGCCTGCCGGTCTTGAGGTCGAGGTGCCAGCTGCCCACGTGGGCCATCTCCTGGGCCATCTCCAGGAGCTCCTTGTTGCGGGCCAGGGCCTTCTGGCTCTGCTTGAGCGGCCCGGTGTCCGTGAAGGTGATGATCATCCCAGCCTGCGAGGTGGCCCCGATGGTGTAGGGCAGCACGCGCATGAGGTAGCATTCGTCCCGGGAGATGCAGGCCTCCAGGGAGACGGGCTCCCCGCTTCGCTCCACCTGGCGCAGCGTGGCCAGAACGTCCACGCCTTCCAGCCGGTGGGTCAGGTGGGAGATGGGGCGGCCGATGTCGCTTTGCAGGATGCGGAAGATCCTGGTCGCGGCAGGGGTGAATTTGCGGATCTCCAGGTTCTCGTCCAGGAACACCGTGGCGATCCGGGTGGCCGCGATGAGGTTGTCCAGGTCGTTGGTGATCTCGGTGAGCTCCAGGATCTTGTTCTGGTACTCGGCGTTGACCGTGTGCAGTTCCTCGTTGACCGACTGGAGTTCCTCGTTGGTGCTTTGCAGCTCCTCGTTGCTGGCCAGCAGCTCCTCGTTGGTGGCCTGCAGCTCCTCGTTGGAGGTTTCCAGCTCCTCAATGGTGGCCTGGAGGTTTTCCTTGGTGAACTGGAGGTCCTGCTCCAGGTCCAGGATGCGCTGTTCGGCCTCGCGGCTGATGTCGAGTTCCTGCACCGCGCCGGGCGCGGTCTCCTGCCTGGCGGGCAGGAACTCCTGGAGGATCACCGCCGCCAGGGACATCTGCCCCTTCTTCTCCGGCAGGGGGCGGATGCGCATCTGGATGACGCGCGCGGACTCTTTGCCGGGGATGCGGATGTTGCTGTAGCTGATCTCCTGGCCCGAGTGGAACACCTTCTGGAGCCCGGTGGCCAGGGGGATGGAGAGTTCCTTCACGGCCATGCGGGTGATGTCGTTGCTCTGTTTGCCGTACGGCAGGCGCAGGAGCCCTTCGGATTCGCCCACCAGGTGCAAGAGTTCGTTGTGTTCGTTCACCACGGCCACCAGGGGGACGTAATCCCCGGCCAGGGACTGGAGCAGCCTGTCCTGGATGCGCTCCTCCTCGCGCTGGGAGAGGGCGAAGCCGCTGCGCGGGAAGCGCGCGGCGTACTGGCGCGAAAGTCTGTCGCCCATGCCCTGGAACAGGGGCTTCTCGGCGGGCTGGCGACGCCTGCCCCGGGAGCGGAAGAGCTTGAAGCGATGGTGCAGGGGCTCGAAGAATTCGCCCATCTCCCCCGGGGTTTCGCTGGTGCCAAGCAGCAGGACACCTTGGGGATTGAGCGAGAAGTTCATGAATTCGAGCACCTTCTGCTGCAGCACCGGCTGGAGGTAGATGAGCAGGTTGCGGCAGCTCAAAAGCTCGATGTTGGTGAAGGGCGGGTCCTTGATGAGGTTGTGCTGGGCGAAGACCACCATCTCCCGGAGCGGCCTGCACACCTGGTACTGGTCGTCGCGGCGCACGAAGTACTTGGCGAGCATCCCCGGCGGCAGGTCGGCGGCGATGGACTCGGCGTAGAGGCCGTTGCCCGCGTGGAGGATGGCGTCGCGGTCGAGGTCGGTGGCGAAGATCTTGACCGAGGGCGGATTGTCCAGGCGCTCCAGGCATTCCATGGCCAGGATGCCCAGGGTGTAGGCCTCCTCCCCGGTGGAGCATCCGGCCACCCAGAAACGCACCTCGCGCTGCTCGGTGTTCTTGAGCAGGGCCGGGAGATAGGTGTTGCCGAGTTCGGTGAACACCTCGCGGTCGCGGAAGAAGCTGGTCACGCCGATGAGCAGTTCGCGGTAGAGGGTGGAGACCTCCCCGGGGCTGGATTCCAGCAGGCGCACGTAGTCGCGCAGGTCGGCGGTCTGGCAGACGGTGATGCGGCGCTCGATGCGGCGAAGCACCGTGCTGGGCTTGTAATAGGTGAAATCGACCTTGGTCAGCTCCCGGAGCAGGGCGAAGATGCGGATCAGGCCGTCCTCGTCGGAGAGCAGGGACTGGGGATGCCCCTGGGAGGACGCGAAGGGGTGCTTGGCGAAGGAGATGAGCTTTCCCGGCATGGCGTCGGGCGGCAGGATGATGTCGGGCAGTCCCGTGGCGATGGCGGCGCGGGGCATGCCGTCGAACTTGGCGGAGTCCTCGCTCTGCACCATGACCATGCCGCCGGCCTCCTTGACGGCCCGGATGCCGCGCACCCCGTCGCTGCCGGTGCCGGAAAGGATGATGGCGATGGCCTTTTCCCCCTGGTCCTCGGCCAGGGAGCGGAAGAAGACGTCGATGGGCAGGTTGATGCCCTTGGCGTGGTCGGTGTCCTTGAGGATGAGCTTGCCGTGGAAGATGGTCAGCTGCTTGCGCGGCGGGATGAGGTAGACGGTGTTGGGCTCCACCTCCATGCCTTCTTCGGCGCGGCGCACGTTCATGGCCGTGCGTTTGGAGAGCAGCTCCACCATGAGGCTCTTGTAGTCCGGGGAGAGGTGCTGGATGACGATGAACGCCATGCCGCTGTGTGCGGGCATCTGGGAGAAGAAGGCGTCGAGGGCTTCGAGACCACCGGCGGATGCGCCGATTCCGACGTAGTACTTGGGCTCGGCGTTCTCGCTCGGCATGCGTTCCTCCATCCTGGGCAATCAGTGTTGAACGATTGACGTCGCCATGCGCCCGGAAAACGTTCGCGTCCACGCGCTGAAAGGGGTTGCGCGTTTTGCCGTGCAGCCAATGCGAAACTGGCTTTAGTAGATAATAAACAATACGGTGAACACAGTCCAGAGCCTCCGTCGGCAGACGGGGGCCAGTGGCAGGGGCATGGGGAGCGAGAGCGTCCTCCCGCGCACTCCGGAACGGCCGCAATGCCTTTGGCCCTCTGAGAAGCTCCAGGAATGATCGCCTGTTGAGTTGAGCAGCCTTAGCGTGTAGGCCGGTGCATCGGCAGCTGGTGCGGACCGGAATCCACATGGCCTGGACGTAAAAGGGAGATCCGATGAAGCGATTGGCGTTGGTCGTGGCGTTTTGTGCGGTCAGCCTCCTAGGGGCGCTCTCTCCGGCGGGCGCGGCCGGCCGGTTCAACCAGTTCGTCGGGTTTGGCGACAGCACCCTGGACAGCGGCTTTTTCCGCTACGCCTCCTCGGGCAACGCGGCCGTGAACGCCCAGCTTCTCGCCGCCATGGCCGCCGGGGCCCAGGGCGGTTTCGCCGGCCCCGGCGTGATGACCACCACCATGCTGGCCGGCAGGTTCGGGCTGGGCGCGCAGCCCGTCAGCGCGGGCGGGGGCAACTACGCCAACGGGTCGGCCTATACGGCCCTGCTGAGCGCCGCCCCCGGCCAGACGCCCATCCCCGGCAGCCTGCCCGGCAACGTGGCCGCCACGCAGCAGGTCGCCAATTACCTGGCCTCCGTGGGCGGGGCGGTGAACCCCAACGCCCTGTACGTCGTGAACACCGGCAACAACGACCTGATCTTCGTGCAGAAGCAGGGGGCGGACTGGATCGCCGCCAACCCCGGCTTCCTGGGCGGCGTGGCCTCCCAGCTGGCCGGGAGCGTGGCGGCCCTGCAGGCCGCCGGGGCGCGCACCATCATCGTGCCCAACTCGTTCTACACCGCGACCCTCACCGGCCCGGGCGGCGTGCTGCCCGCCGCCAACGCAGCCGACTACGCGCGGGCCGTCTCCTACGGGCAGATGAAGTGGTCGGCCCTTTCGGCGGCGGGCGTGCGCTACATCCCCGCCGACCTCCACAGCCTGTTCCGCTACGTGTCGGTGAATCCAGGGCTCTTCGGGTTCACGCCGTCCTCGGTGCTGGCCTCCAACGCCCCGTCCCCGGTGGCCGCGCTGGTCACCAGCTGGGCGGACATCACCCCCCTGCAGATGCAGACCTACCTCTTCATCGACGGCAAGCACCTGACCACCGCCGGGCAGCAGATCGAGTCGGATTACGAGTACAGCCTGCTCACCGCGCCCGTCCTGATGTCCCTGCTGGCCGAAGGCCCGGTGCAGAGCGGCCTTTCGCGCGCGGCCACCATCCAGGGGCAGATCGACCTCTCCGGGAAGCATCGCGGCGAGAACGGGGTGAACGTCTGGGCCACGGCCGGGGCGGGGTCGCTGCGGATGCAGACCTCCTCGGGCTTCGGGGAGAGCTCGGGCGTCCCGTTCGCGGGCTCGGTGGGCGCGGACTACCAGACGGCCTTCGGGCTCATCCTGGGCGCGGCCTTCACCGCCGGAACCCAGACCCAGGACTTCTCGCAGGGCGCCGGCCGCTACGACCAGAACGAACAGGCCTTCAGCCTCTACGCCGCCTGTCAGAAGGGGCCGGTGTGGGGCAACGCCGTGGCCTCCTACGGCCTCTACCAGGACAAGATCCGCCGCGACGTGCCCCTGGGCCTCTTCACGGACCACAACAGCGCCGACACCGCGGGAGACTCCCTGGGCCTGGCCCTGCGCCTGGGCGGAGACCTGAAATGGGGACCGGTGACCACCGGCCCGGTGGCCGGGCTGGTGCTGCAGCGGGTGACCATCAAGGGGTTCACGGAATCGGGCACGAGCGGCGTCACGGCCCTGTCCTTCGGGGAGCAGCGGCGCGACTCCGTCGTGAGCCAGCTGGGCTGGCGCGTGCAGGCGGACGTGGGCAGGTTCCAGCCCTTCGCGGAGGCCAAATGGCACCACGAACTGGCGGACCCCAAGCGCAAGGTGAAGGCCTCGCTCACCACTGCGGCGGCCCCGTCCTACTCCATGGACGCGGCCCCGGTGGCTCTCGACTGGGGCGCGCTGATGCTCGGGGCCAACTTCAAGCTGAACGACCGGGTGATGCTGCGGGCCTCTTTCTCCAGCATGTTCGGCAACCCCCAGGTGAACACCTGCGGCGGCGAGCTGGGCGTGAACGTCAGCTTCTGAGGGCGCGGCAGGGGCGCCCGTCCGAAAATGAAGCGGCTTGCGCCTGAGGCGCAAGCCGCTTTTGTTTGGGGGGTGCCGTCGAGGGAGCGGTGACCGATCCGGGCTCGCCGTGCGCCCGGAGAGTGCTTGTGTCCCTCCCGCCGGGCCGCTGTCGGCGGAGGCCGCAGCGCGGCCCCTGCCGGAGCCGCGCCGCGGACATCATGCATCTAGGCTTTCACCAGCTTCACGGGCGACTGGTAGAACACCGCGCTCGCCCCGATCTTGTCCACCAGACCGGTGTTCTTGAGCACCGGGTCCAGGCGCATGGCCGCGTTGGCGTGGATGCCCGTCGCGCGTCTGGCGTCCGGGGCGATCTTCTTGCCGTCGATCTCCCAGGCCCCCGCCCCATAGGCCCAGTGGCCGTGGCCCAGCGAGAAGCTGACCACGCCCGGGCGCAGCCCTTCGAGCACCTTCACCTTGCCGACAACAGGCTTCTTGCCAAGAGGCCCAAGGTCCCAGACCCCTTCGGGGTTGGAGGCCGAGAGCACCTTGACCGAATCACCGTCCTTGAGGCCCATCCTGGCCGCGTCCGCCGCCGAGACCTCCACGAAGTTCTCCGGATACGGGGCCTGGAGCCAGTAGTTGCCCGAGGTGCGGGACTTGGTCTGGGTCACGGCCTTGTAGGTGATGAGCGTCAGGTCGTAGCCGTCCTTGGCGTCCGGCAGGGGATTCCCCGCCACGTCCAGAGGGCCGGGAACAAACCCTGCGTAGGGCAGGTAGGGCTTTCCGGTGATGGAATCCTTGGCCTTGAAGAGGTTGTCGAAGTAGATGCCCACCATCTTGCCGTACTTGTTGGCCAGCTGCCCGTCCTTGTAGGCCTGGGCGTACTCCTGGAAGCGTCCGCCCTTGTTGAGGATGGTCACCACGCTGGGCCACAGTTCGGGGCCGGCCAGCGCCTCCCAGCGCTTGGCGTCGAACACCGTGGGAGGCAGGTGCGCGCGGGCCTTCAGGAAGATCTCCATGTCCTCCTTGGAAGCGGGGGGCAGCTTTTCGGTGCCGTCGGCCTTGTCGCCGAAGGCCAGGTTGGCGACCATGCGGATGTACATGTCGTCCTGGTGCTTCAGGTGCAGCCCCTTGCCGAAGGCGTCGTCGCCGAAGCCCGACAGTTTGAGCTTCTCGGCCAGCCCCAGCAGCAACGCCTCGAAGTTGATGGGCATCTGCTGCCCGTACACGGTGCAGGTTTCGGTCATGGGCTTGGCGGCGGGCTGGCGGAACGCGCCCACCTTGGGGGCCATGGAGGGGTGCGAGCCAACGAACTCCCAGCGCTCCAGGTAGGTCAGGTCCGGGAACACATAGTCGGCGTAGATGCTGGTCTCGCCCACGGTGATGTCCGAGGTGATGAACAGCGGTATCTTCTTGGGGTCGGCCAGGATTGCCGCCAGGGCGTGCCCGGCTGGGAGCGAATACACGGGGGTGCCCATGTAGAGCAGCAGGCACTTGAGCTGGTAGGGGTACAGGTCCCCGGCGCTGGGGATCACCTCCTGGTAGACGTCCGAGGCGAAGGGGTACCACACTCTCTTGGCCGGGTAGCCCGTGAACAGCGTGGACTTGTCGTAGCTGGTTCCGTGACGGATGATGGAGATGCCCCAACCGGGCATCTTGGCCGGGTGTTTGGTCAGGTTGAAAGGCTGGCCCTCGCGCGAGCCGTCATGAGTGAATGTGGTGGCTTTGGACAGGCCGCCCATGTAGTCGTGGTTGCCGATCAGCACGTTCACCAGCATCCAGGAGACCACGTTCTGGAACCCGGACGTGTGCTGGGACACGCCCCGGTGCAGGTCGCACACCGCGCGTTTGCCGTGGGAGGTGAACTCCCGGGCGATCTCGGCCACGTCGGCGGAGTCCACCCCGGCCAGCTTGCACCACTCGTCGAAGCTCTTGGATTTGGCCTCGTCGGCGTAAACCTGGAGCGCGGTCTTCACCGGGATGCCGCCCAGGTCGCCGGAATAGAGCACCTGCCCTTCCACAACGTTCTTATCGTCGTTGGGGTCGAAGAGTACGGGCTCGCCCTTGTCGTTGACCGTCACAAAGGGGTCAAAGCTCCACTCGGACTTGCCGTCCTTGGTGGGGCGCTTCTGGGCTTCCATCCCCAAGTCCGAGCCGCGCAGGAACACCGTGGGCTTGCCCTCGGGAGAGAGCTTCACCAGCCAGCAGGCCTGGGTCCAGGTGGGCTCGTTGTCCGCCTTGGCCGCCCCCTTGTTGGCGTTGGCCAGATACCTGGCGTCGAAGCGCTTGTTCTCGATGATCCAGCGGATCATGGCCTGGGACAGCGCGCCGATGCCTTCGGGCCTGACGGGCAGCCACTTCCAGGCTCTGGCGGCGGTCTTGGAGCAGCGCGGGTCGGCCACGGCGATCTTCACGCCGTCCGCCGTGAGCTGGCTGATCTTGCTTG
The DNA here is from genome assembly GCF_058402725.1 of Fundidesulfovibrio sp. NCBI lineage: Bacteria > Pseudomonadati > Thermodesulfobacteriota > Desulfovibrionia > Desulfovibrionales > Desulfovibrionaceae > Fundidesulfovibrio > Fundidesulfovibrio sp. The sequence goes on from NZ_JBZVFJ010000043.1 coordinate 25,462, forward strand.
CGCGAAGCGGCGGACCGTAGTTGGCCTCGAAGGGGTTCGCCCCCACAAAGAAGATGAACTCGGCGTTGCCGGTGTCGGCCTGCCAATAGAACTTGGAGCCGCCGGTGAACTTGCCCTCCTCGAACTGGTCGGACATGGCCTTGCAGGAGAAGTAGAGCGAACCCTGGCACACGGTGGTATGGCCGAGGTGGTTGAAGGCGGCGACCTCTTCGGCGAGGGCAAA